>DMHJ01000101.1 GCA_003449495.1 Clostridiales bacterium UBA8153 | reverse complement strand
GCGCCGTCCCGCCTGCCTCCGGCGACAGCGAGCGGCCGGGCCCGGCCGGCGCCCACCCCTGCCCGCCTACCGGGCAGTGGCCGGGGGCTGGCCGTCAAGGGGGGACCGGCGGTGGCGCCGGCTTACCCGTCGCAGGTGATGTCCAGGAGGTTGCCTTTGCCTTTCTCCCGGGCCTTACCCTTTTTCTCCCGGCCCGACCTGCCGTCCCGCGGCGGCCTCTTCGCCTCCACCCGCCCACCCAGCGCCTTCCCGGTCTCTTGGACGGCCTTCGCGGCCCGCTCCGCCTGGCGCTTCTGGCCGGAGGCCACCTCCTGGGCCTGGACGTACTCTTGGCCGCTCTGCAGCCGGAGCGCCCGGCTGACTTCATTGGCCCGCGGCACCGTGGTCTGCAGGTCCACCGACTTGGCGGACATGGGCGTTCCTCCCTTCTCCGGTCACAGGTGGCGCGGCAGTGGCCCGTCCGCCCACCGGCTCCCCCGGCGTTGTGCCTGCTCGGGCCTGCAGCGGCCGGCGCACATCATCCGCGGCGGGATGGCGGCTCCTCCGCCCGCGCTATTCCAAAGCCGCACCCTGGTGAAAGCGGACCTTGGTGCGGGTCTCCGGTATGGACAAGCTCCGGGAGCCCAGCGTCACCTTCACCCCGGGATGGATCAGGTCTGACACCACCAGCCCTTCAGACTCGTCGCGCAAGGCCCCTTGCAGATCCTGGATCTGCGCTGCCAGCACCTCGCGTCTCTCCCGGGCTTCTTGCAGCTGCTGGGTCAGGGCGAGCAACCGCGCGCGCACGTGGGTGGCCGCCGGACCGCTGTCCCCCGATCCCTGGGCCTTTTCCAGCTGCCTCTCCAGCTCGAAGATCACCCGGCGACACTTCTCCAGCTCCGCTACGCTTTTCTCCAGCTCGGCGCGAATGCGCGGAAGCACGCCCACTTGCACCTCGGTGATGGTAGCCAAGGGTGAGCCGATGGAGCGGGCCAGGATCGCTTCCCGGGCGCGCACGCAGCCACCGGCGATCAACCCCTTGCCGCCCAGGATCTCCACCCGTCCCGCCGCCTCGACCCGGCTGTGCAGCACCGATGAAGCGTAGAGGTTCCTGCCGCAATTGACTTCGGCATTCTCAATGAAGCCGGCGCGCACATCCCGGCCGGCCACCACCCGGCCCCGGTGCTGTCCCTGGATGCCCCGGTCCACCACCACATCCTGCCCGGCCTCCAGGAGCAGGGCGGCGCTGGACCCGCGCACCAGGATGTCGCCCCGGGCCTTAACCACAAAGCCCGGGCTGATGCTGCCCCGCACTTCCACCGTACCGACAAAGTCCACGTTGCCGGTGCCGAAATCCACATTGCCGCTGATGCTGAACACCGGTAGGACGCTAACCCGGCCGCCGCCGGCCAGCACCGGCTGGCCGTCACCGAGACTCACCAGCCGGGTGCCGTCGTCTACCAGCACGGTGTTCTTTCCGGCCGCCAGCGGGCGGTCCCGGCCGGGCAGGCCGGCCACCACGGTGCCGTCCACCAATACCCCGGCCGCCCCCGGACTGGCCGGGATTTTCATCGCCACCACTTGTCCCTTTTGGACGTTTTCCACGATGCCCAACTCGTGATGGTTCACAGTCCCGTCGCTACGCTCGGAGGGCCGCTTATGCTTCTCCAGGCCAAAGGAGTACACGATGCGGGCGTCGATGCCGGGTTTGGGCCTTCGCCCCTGCGCCACCACCACCGGCTGACCGTGGGGACCCGCGCGGATGGTCTCGGCCACCAGGTCTTTCTCGATGCCGAAGGTCACCCCGGCCTGCTTGAGGACGCGGAGCCCGTCGGCCACCGAAGGCCAAGCCCCCGTGCCTTGCGGGGGCGTCACCGTCAGGACGGCCGCGTAGCCTCCTTCGGTAACCCGCGCATCCACCCGGCCGTCCCGGTCCACGGGCGGCTTTTCCGCCATATCACCGCCTCCTTCCGGCTCTACTCCAACAGGTCGTCGCGTATCCGCCCCAACCGCCCCCTCAGTCTGAGGATGGCTTTGGTATGCAGCTGGGAGATGCGCGAGGAGGTAACGCCCAGTACTTCGCCGATCTCACGAATGGTGAGGCCCTCGTAGTAGTACAGGGAGACCACCATCCGCTCGCGTTCGGGCAACCGGTCGATGGCTTCCGCCAGGAGCCGCTGGGTCTCACGCTCCTGCAGCTCCCGTACCGGGTCCCGGGCGCCCTGGTCGGCGATGGTCTCCGCCGTCTTTACGCTGCCCTCGCCTTCCTCCGGGCCGAACCACGCCTCCTCCAGGGAAAGCAGGGCGACCCCCGCCACCTCGGCGAGCAGGGCCTCATATTGGGGCAGCGTCAGCCCCAGGTGTTCGGCGGCCTCCCGGTCAGTGGCAGGATGCCCCAAGCGCAGCTCCAGGGCGTACAAGGCCTGCTCCAGCTGCCGCCGCTTCTGCCTGAGCGACGCCGGCACCCAGTCCAGGGCGCGCAATCCGTCCAGGGTGGCGCCGCGGATGCGGGCCATGGCATAGGTTTCGAACTTAACCCCCCGGTCCGGGTCGAACTTCTCTATGGCATCCATGAGTCCAAGGACCCCATAGCTGCACAGGTCATCGACATCCACGTGCCTGGGCAATCCGGCGGCCAATCGCCCGGCCACCACCTTCACCAAGGGCAGGTAGCGAAGGATGAGCGCCTCCCGGGAATGGGCGTCCCGCGTGCCCTTATACAGGTGCCATACCTGCTGCTCCGGCAAGCTGGCCATGCCGGTCCCCCCTCTGTCCTCAACTCGCTAGCTAAGACCCCGTCTCCTCAAATCCGCCTGGTCCCGGAAAATGGCGCGGACCAGGCGGTCACGATCCTGCTCGGTGATGCTTTCGAACCTGACGGCGCAGATCCGCCGGGCCGGCGGCCGGCTCCAGCACCGGATCACCCGGCCGGTAGCGTAGACCGCACGCTCCGGCAACCCCAGTTCCAGACCGAGCAGGGTGCCGGTGGGCAAATTCCCCGGCATATGCAGGCTTACTCCCCCTCCCGATACGTCTACGGTCCGGCCGTAAACGTCGAGCTTGATCTCGGCTTGGTCCGGCAGCAGGATGCCGTAGCGCACGGGCACGCTCAGGGCGTGACGCACGTATTGCCGGCGCTGGGTCCGGTGAAAGCCGTGGCAGTTGCCCACCCAGAATCCCGGCACAGGACCGGGCTCCCGGCGGGTAGCCAGGCCGGAGAAACCGAGCATGCCTGCGGACTGGACCACGATCACGTCCACCAACGCGCCTACCCCGGGGCTCTCGTGGGGCAGGCCCGATACCAAAAGCTCCGTGCCCTGCACATCGTGGATGTAGCTGCGCAGACTCCTTTCCCTACCCCACTCCACCCGGCAGGCCTGGGGAGGCCGCACGGGCAGGGCCGGCCTTCCCATCAGCAACTCCTCCTCGCGTGCTCCACCAGGGCAGCCAAGTCGCTGGGTACCACCAGGGTCGCGGCGGTTAAGCGCTCGGCGATGGCCTGAAGACAGCGTGCGCTGGCAGTGGCCGGGTAGCTCTCCACCACCGGCTTCTGCTGCAAGATGGCCGCGTGCAGCTGGGGGTCCTCTTCCACCCAACCCAGCGGCACCGGGGAAAGGGCAAGGTAGTGCCGGCACACCCGGTGCAGGCGCTGCAGCACCCGGGTGCCCTCGCCGGCACTGCGGGCGCGGTTACATACCATCCACACCAAGGCGGAGCGGTTGTGCCGGGCCACGGCCTTGAGCGTGGCGTAGGCGTCGGTGAGGGCGGCGGGCTCCGGGGTGGTGACCAAGATCAGCTCATCCGCCACCGCCATCATGGCCGTTACCGCCCGGTGTAGTCCTGCGCCGGCGTCGACCAGGGTCAGCTCCACCCGGGCCTGTAAGTTGCCCAGGGCACCGGATAGCTTCGCCAGCTCTTCCTCGCCCAGATTGTGAAGACGGTGGTTGCCCGACCCGCCGCCCACCAACTGGAAAGGAAGGTCAGGCGGGTGCCAGGCCCGGCCCCAAGTGATGAGTTCCTCTAACCGGGAGGTGGGCTCCCGGCCCAGCACGATGTCGGCATTGGCCAAGCCGAAATCGGCGTCGAACACGGCCACCCGCCGGCCGCGCGCGAGAACCACCCCGAGGTTCACGGCGATGACCGTCTTCCCGACTCCGCCTTTACCGCTCACCACCACGATGACCCGTCCGCTCCCCGCTCCGGCCGGGGCCCGGGGTTCGTCCTGTAACCTGCGCACCAGCTCCCGCAGGCTCCGCGCTTGGTCGCTCAAGGTCTCCACCTCCCCATGAGCGCCGCCAACACCTGCTCGGGTGTGGCTTCTTCCAGATCGTCGGGCACCAGCTGCCCGGTGGTCAGGTAGCTGAGCGGGGCTCCGGCGGTAGCACCCAACTCCAATAGGCCGGACGCATCCAACGCCTCGTCCACCTTTGCCGCCACCAACCGGTTGTAGCCCAGCGGCCGGTAAGCCGAAAGCAGCGCACCCAGCTCCTGGGCGCGGGTGCCCAGCCCCACCAGGAGCAAGGTATAGTCCGGCCGTACCAGGGAGAGCGCCGTCCCCACTTCGTCCAGCTGTGGCCGCAGCTGGTTTCTGCCCGCCGTATCGACCAGTACCAAGTCGTACCCGGCGTAGCGCTCCACCGCCCGTTTGAGGGACACCGGCCGCTCCACTACTTCCACCGGCAGTCCCATGATCTCGCCGTACATTCTGAGCTGTTCCACCGCCCCCACCCGGTAGGTATCGGTGGTGATGAGGGCCACTCGCTTGCCGGCTTTGAGGGCGAAATGCGCCGCCAGCTTGGCCACGGTGGTAGTCTTACCCACCCCGGTGGGACCCACCAGCGCGCACAAGACGGCCCGGCCCGGCTGCAGCACCACCGGGCGGGGCGCGCCGCACAGGGCGGTTACCGCCTGCAGCATCCGCCGCCTGCCGGCTACCGCCGACACCGCGGGCGGACGCGAGGCCGGGCGCGTAGCCGGAGCGGCCGGGGACGGGGTGAGGCGCGCTTCCTCCACCGCCGCCAACACTTCGTACTGGCCTCTGCCCAGCCACTTCTCCCAGCGCCCGGGGCGACTGAGCTCCAGTATCATCGCTTCCGGGCCCAGGGCCCGGCGTACCTCCTTGGTGATGTCCGGCAGATGTTTTCCCCGGAACCTACGTACGATCATCCGGCCCTCACCACCCCTACCGACTCTACCTGGGCCCGGGCGTCCAGCTCATCGTAAGACAACACTACCAGCCGCGGGAGCGCGCGCTCGAACAGGCGCTTGGCATAATAGCGGGCCAGGGGCGAGCACAGGAGGACGGGCCAGTGCCCCCGGCGGGTGACCTTCTCCAGCTGCTGACCCAAGCTGGCCACCAGCTGCTGGGTCAGCCCGGCATCGGGCGCCGGAGCCCTTCCCTCCCGCAAGGCAGTCAGCCAGCGCTCCTCCACCGCCGGGTCCAACACCACTACGGGCACGCGCTCCTTGTCCAGACCGTAAAGACTGGTGATGGCCCGGGCCAGTGCCTGCCGGACCCCTTCGGTCAAGGTCACCGCATCGCGGGTATGCTTGGCCGTATCGGCCAACGTTTCCAAGATGGTCACCAGGTCGCGAATGGGCACGCCTTCATAAAGCAGGTTTTGCAGCACCTTCTGGATCTCGCCCAAGGACAGCAGGCCGGGGATAAGCTCCTCGACCAGCGCCGGGTGCCTCTCCTTCACTACGTTCAGCAGGTTCTGCACCTCCTGGCGGGTGACCAGCTCCGGGCTGTGCCGCTTCAGCAGCTCGGACAGGTGGGTGGCCAGGACCGCCGACGGCTCCACCACGGTGTATCCGGCCAGCTCAGCATGGGTGCGCTCGCTCTCGAGTATCCAGCGGGCGGGCAGGCCGAAGGCCGGTTCCGTAGTGTCGATCCCCGCGATGGCGGCGCCAGAGCCGCCGCCGTCCATGGCCAACAGGTACCCGGGTAACAGCTGCCCGGTGCCGACTTCCACACCCCGGAGTTTGATAGAGTACGAGGATGGCTCCAGGCGGCTGATGTTGTCCCGCACCCGGATGGGCGGTACCACCACGCCCAGGTCCAGGGCAAGCTGCCGGCGGATCATCACTATCCGCTCCAAGAGGTCTCCGCCTTGGGCCCCGTCGGCCAGCCCCAGCAAGTTGAGGCCCT
>DMHJ01000127.1:6477-15754 GCA_003449495.1 Clostridiales bacterium UBA8153 | reverse complement strand
GGTGGGCCCGGCGCGGCAGGCGACCGGCGCCGGACAGCTGGTCGCCCGCCCGGAGGCGCCGCGCCCAGTTCTCCCGGCCCAAACCTCTTCCTGGCCGGCCGCCGCCCGCTTCCGGCGCCGGCCGGGTACCGGACCGGGAGGTACCCGGGAAGAAGGCGCCGTCGCCTTCCATCCTTGCGCAAGCACCCTCTAGGGTCTCCGGGTTGCACTATGTAGAACACCAATGACCATTGCCGGTAGTTGCAGGAATTCGTGCACACAGGTGGAAGTACCACGGCGAGCCGGCGAGGGAGGGGGGAAGATGGAGCCCCGGGAAACCCTGTTCGTCACCGGGTATGCCAAGCTACCTTCAGGCATCACCGCCGCCGAGCTGTACAAAGTCGTCGGCTTGGGCCTGGAGATAGAACCGTCTGAAGGTACCATTGTGGCGGCAGAGTGCACCCTGATCACCGAGGTCGGCCGGTGCTTTGTCGCCCGGCTTTTGGTCGGCAGGAGCATCGATACCGACCTGGCGGCCATGGTGCAGTCCATCGAGGGACTCTACCTGGGCAGTGCTCAGAAGGCCATCATCACCGCTCTTAGGGTCTGTCACGACAAGTTCCGGGCCTACCGGGAGCGGGGTGCGGCCGCGGGTCCGGCCGACTATACATAGGTGCAATCCGTGAGCGGCTCCAGCGTGGACGCCCGGCCGGCAGGCCGGGCGAAAGGGCTGGAGGGTAGCTTTGCCCGCGAAACAGGCATACCGCCTGAGGTAAGAGCGGGTGAGGCCCGGCCGGTGGGGTCGGGCTTTTCTCATGACTGGATTAGCTAGGGGAGGGAAAGCGGGTGCGGGAAGTCCGGGCCGCCGAGGTCACCGCCGCGGTGGAACAGCTGTGCATCGAGGCCTGCTACGATCTGCCCGACGACGTCCTGGCGTCTATGCGGGCTGCCGGGGAGAGGGAGGAGTCCCCCCTCGGCCGGGAGATCATCGACCAACTTTTGGAGAATGCCGGCATCGCCCGCCGGGACCGGGTGCCCATGTGCCAGGACACCGGCATCACCGTGGTGTTCGCCGAGCTGGGCCAGGAGGTGAGCTTGGTCGGCGGTGACTTCTACGCCGCCATCAACGCAGGCGTGCGCCGGGGGTATGACCGGGGCTACCTCAGGAAGTCCGTGGTCGGCGAGCCTCTGTTTGAGCGCAAGAACACCGGTGACAACACTCCGGCCATCATCTACACGGACATCGTTCCGGGGGATAAGCTCAAGCTCATGGTCCTGCCCAAAGGAGCCGGTAGCGAGAACATGAGCACCGTGGTCATGCTCACGCCGGCCGAGGGGATACCCGGCATCAAGAAACTGGTGCGGGAGACCGTCGACCGGGCCGGTGCCAACCCGTGTCCGCCGCTGGTGATCGGCGTGGGTGTGGGGGGATTCCTGGACCGGGCACCCCTGCTGGCCAGGCGTGCCCTCCTGCGTAAGACGGGAGCGCCTCACCCGGATGCCCGGGTGGCGCGGCTGGAAAGGGAGGTCCTCGACGAGGTCAACGCCTTGGGCATCGGCCCCCAGGGGCTGGGAGGACGCACCACCGCTTTGGCCGTGCACATCGAGACCGGCCCCACCCATATCGGCTCGCTGCCGGTGGCCGTGAACCTCCAGTGCCACGCCGCTCGCCACGCCGAGCGGGTCCTGTAAGGGAGGAGACGCGCATGAAGACCATTACTACGCCTGTGAGCGAGCAGATGGCGCGTAGCTTGGCGGCCGGAGAACGGGTACTCATCACCGGCACCATCTACACCGGCCGGGACGCCGCCCACAAACGCATGGTGGAAGCCTTGGACCGGGGCGAAGGGCTCCCCGTCGACCTGGAAGGACAGCTGATTTTCTACGTGGGCCCCTGTCCGGCCAAGCCGGGCCAAGCCATCGGCTCGGCGGGACCCACCACCAGCGGGCGCATGGATGCCTACGCCCCCCGCCTCATGGCGGCGGGGCTACGCGGCATGATCGGGAAAGGCCTCAGGCAACCGGCGGTGGTGGAAGCCATGAAGCGTTATGGTTGTGTCTACCTGGTGGCCGTGGGGGGCGCCGGCGCCCTGCTGGCGCAGAAGATCACCAAGGCCGAAGTGGTGGCCTTTCCCGACTTGGGCCCGGAAGCCATCCACCGCCTGCAGGTAGAGAACTTCCCGGTGTTCGTGGGCATCGACGCGGCGGGCACCGACATGTACGCAGAGGGAGTGGCCAAGTACCGGCGGATGTGAGCTGGGGGATCCGGCAGCGAAGCATGAAGAAAGGGAGTGGATGGGATGGGCCTCAGGGAAGAAGCGCTAAAACTGCATAGCGATCTCAAAGGCAAATTGGAGTTTGTGACCAAGTGTCCGGTCCGCGACAAGCACGACTTGAGCCTTGCCTATACGCCCGGCGTGGCCGAGCCCTGCAAGGAAATTGCCAAGAACAAGGAACTGGCCTACGAGTATACCATCAAGGGCAACCTGGTGGCGGTGGTGTCCGACGGCACCGCCGTGCTGGGACTGGGGGACATCGGGCCTGAGGCGGCCATGCCCGTCATGGAAGGGAAGTCCCTCCTGTTCAAGTGTTTCGCCGGGGTCGACTCGTTCCCGTTGTGTATAGCCACCAAGGACGTGGACGAGATCGTCAAGCTGGTCAAGCTGATCGAGCCCACCATTGGCGGCGTCAACCTTGAAGACATCTCGGCTCCCCGCTGTTTCGACATTGAGAACCGGCTGAAGGCAGAAACGTCCATCCCCATCTTCCATGACGACCAGCATGGCACCGCCGTGGTGACCCTGGGAGCCCTGTACAACGCCGTTAAGGTAGCGGGGAAACAGCTCAAGGATTGCCGCATCATCATGACCGGGGCTGGCGCCTCCGCCATCGCCACCACCAACCTCTTGCAGCACGTGGGTGTGGGCGAGGTCATCCTCTCCGACCGGGTAGGCCCCATCTACGCCGGCCGTAAGGAGGGCATGAACCCATATAAGGAGGAAATCGCCACCCGGACCAACCGGAGCAAGGCCAAGACGCTGGAGCAGGCGTTCGTAGGCACCGACATCTTCATCGGACTGTCCGGTCCGGGTGTAGTGACCACGGCAATGGTGCGCAGCATGCGGCCGAAAAGCATCGTGCTGGCCATGTCCAACCCGGTGCCGGAAATCTACCCGGATGATGCCAAGGCGGGCGGAGCCTACGTGGTGGGCACCGGGCGGTCGGACTTTCTCAACCAAGTCAACAACGTGCTCGGGTTCCCGGGCATCCTGCGCGGTGCCCTGGACGTGCGGGCCATGGATATCAACGATCCCATGAAGGTTGCGGCGGCGCAAGCCATCGCCGATCTTATCACGACCAGCGAGCTTACCCCCGACTACATCATCCCCCGGCCCTTCGACCGGCGGGTGGCGCCGGCGGTAGCCGCGGCCACGGCCAAGGCCGCCATGGAAAGTGGCGTAGCCCGCATCAAGGTGAACCCGGAGGAAGTGGCCCGGCGCTGCATGGAGCTGGTGGAGAAGGCCAACGCGTAGATAGCTTGGCCGCAGAGGGAGTGAGGCGCTTCTCACTCCCTCTCTTTGCCGTAGGGTAAGAACCGGTGGGGGTCAGAAGCTAGGGGTCGTACCGGCGGTAAGGGGTGATGGCATGGCAGGCGCCGTCATCGGCGGAACCGGCTTCCACGAGGGAATCGCCGGCGTAACCCGGGAAGTGGACACTCCCTACGGGCCGGTCCAGCTCTGGCATGATCACACCACGCAGCTTTGGTTCGTGCCCCGGCACGGCCCCGGACACCGGGTGCCGCCGCACCGGGTCAACTATCGCGCCTTCATCTGGGCGCTCTGGCAGCTGGAGGTGCAGTGGATACTGGCCACGGCGGCCGTGGGGTCCCTGCGCCGGGAATTGCCTCCCGGCCGGGTGGTCCTGGTGGACCAGTTCATCGACTGGACCCGCTGCCGGCCGCACACCTTCTACGACCGGGACACCGTGGTGCACACCGACTTCACCGCGCCGTATTGTCCGACCTTGCGCCGGCTCCTCGGGCGTCAACTGGCCGCCCGGGGGTTGGACTTTGTGCCGGAAGGCTGCTACGTGTGTACCGAAGGTCCCCGCTACGAAACCCCCGCCGAGGTGCGGGCCCTCTCGGCCTGGGGCGGCGACGTGGTGGGCATGACCAACGTCCCTGAAGTGGTGCTGGCCCGGGAAGCCGGCCTCTGCTACGCTTTGGTTGCCGTGGTCACCAACTACGGTGCGGGGCTTTCCCCCGGCCGGCTCGACCACCGGGAAGTGGTGGAACTCATGAGCCGGGTAAGGCCGGAACTGACTGCGGCCGTCACCGCCACGCTGTGCGAAGTACCGCCCGGGTGTGTCTGCCCGCCCCGGGCTCAGAACCTCTGACTGGTACCGGCCCGGCGGCCGGAGCCGGGTGTTGCTGCCATCAGGCGGCAATGTAGCGTGACCCCATATTGTCCGAATATGGGCCGGGATACTTGCCGGTCCGGTGCGCCCATGATATACTTCCTTCGAGATGCTAGGCAAACGGGAATTGCGCCTTTACCCGCGCGTACAGGGTCCGGGCTGGTGCGGGGATACGATGCGCACCGCCGGACTGGCGTGGCTGCCACAGAATAACTAGGGACTAGCCTGGGCTGGCCAAACGGTGGCACCAGGCTAGGGTTCTTATGGTGCAGGGGGCCGGATGACCGGGCCCTGCATCTTTGTGCAGGTCGGGAGGTTGTGGCCCCGGCCATGGAGAAGTGGCCATGTTGGCGAGCGGGCCGCAAGTCGTAAGCGGGAGGAAGGGCCATGTTCACCCGCACCGTCATGGGATGGACTGCCGTGTTGGCCGTTTTTTGGGTAGGCTTGGCCGGTGCGATTAACCCTCAGGTAGTGGTCATCGGGATACTGGGGAGCTGGCTGGTCGTGCTGGCCAATCGCCGCTCCCTGCTGTCCCTGGAAGAATGTCCCGGGCTGAATCTGCGTGGAATGCTTCTGTGGGCACAATACGGCCTGTGCTTCTTGGCGGAACTGGTCAAATCCAATATCGCCGTGGCCCGCCTGGTGCTGAGCCCCCGGATGGAGATTACCCCCCGCATCGTCCGGCTACCGGGGCGTCTGCGCACCGAGCTGGCCCGGGTCATCCTCTGCAACAGCATCACCTTGACCCCGGGTACCCTCACCGTGGACATGGACGAGCGGGCCTTTGCCGTGCATGCCATCACCGAGCAGGCCGCCTTGGGAGCACGGGACTGGATCATGGAGCAGCTGCTCCTGCGCATCGAGGGGACGGACGTTTCGAGAGAAAGGGGATGATCCGGTGCCACTGGTGGAGCGGGTCCTAGTGCTGGCATCCGTGGTGCTGGTAGGCGTGGTGTTTGTATCCTTTTACCGGGCAGTACTCGGACCTACGCCGGCCGACCGCATCGTGGCCATCAACGTCATCGGCACCAAAGCCGTGGTGATCATCACCATGATCTCTTTTGCTTATGAGCAGAAGTTCTTCATTGATGTGAGCCTGGTGTACGCTCTCATCGCGTTTGTGACCACCGTCGGGCTGGCCAAATACCTGGAGCAGGGCACCTTAGGCTGAACCGGGGGGTGGAAGTGAGTGCGAGACGCCATCGTAATGCTCTTGATTGCCGGCGGCACCTTTTTCTTTGCGGTGGGAGCCATCGGGTTGCTCCGGCTGCCCGATGTGTTTACGCGCATTCACGCCACCACCAAGTGCGACACCCTGGGGGCCGGCCTCATCCTGGCGGCGCTGATGATCCACGATGGTTGGTCTGTGCCTTCCCTCAAGGTGTTCATGGTGTTGGCGTTCCTGTGGGCCACTAATCCGGCCGGCTCGCACCTGTTGGCCCGGGCGGTGTACCGCAGCGGAGAGGCGCCGGTGGAAGTCATGGACCTGACCGGCACGAAGGGAGGAAGTCAGATTGAGTGACGTCCTGTCCTACTTGCTCTTGATTTTCATGGTGGTGGCGGCCATCGCGGTGGCCCGGGCCAAGGATCTGGTGAGTGCCGTGGTCATCTTCGCCTCCTATAGCCTGGCCATGGCCATCATGTGGCAGATGCTCCAGGCCCCGGACATCGCCATCACCGAGGCGGCCGTGGGTGCCGGGCTGACTTCCCTCCTGTTTCTGGCCACCATCGCCCGCACCCAGAGGTACGAGCGATGAGCCGGCGCGATCTGGTAGCCGTGCTCACCCTGGTGGTGGTCGGCGGCATCATGGTGCTGGTGGTGGCGGATATGCCGGCGTTCGGCAGTCTGGGGCCCCAGTACAACGTGATGTACGAGAAGTTCACCGGCCGGGTGGTGCAGGAGACCGGCGCGGTCAACGCCGTCACCGGCATTATCCTGGACTACCGGGCCTACGACACCTTGGGTGAGACCACCGTGCTGCTGGTGGCTATCATGGGGACCATGGCCGCGCTGGGCGCGGGAGCCGTGCATCCGGCCGCCGGTGCCGCCGCCGGCCGGCCCCTGGACAGCCGGATCCTGGCCTTGGTCTTGAGAGTGGTGATACCGTTTACCCAGCTGTTCGGATTGTTCGTCATCTTCAACGGGCACCTGTCTCCGGGGGGTGGCTTTGCGGGTGGTACCATCATCGGAGCTTCTCTCATCCTGGGTGCCCTGGTGAGCAACTACCGCCCGGGCCGGCGGGCCGAGGTCCGGTCCGAGATCGTGGAGAGCGCGTCGGTGGGATGGTACCTGCTGGTGGGCTTTGCGGGTCTATTGGCAGGAAAAGCCTTCTTGAGCAACGCCGGCGTGTTCCCCCTGGGTACGCCCGGTATGCCCTTTTCCGGCGGCATGATCCTGCTCGTCTCCATGGCGGTGGGAGCCAAGGTAGCCAGCACCATGCAGACCTTGTTCCTGGGGCTGGTGCACGGCGGCATCCGTCACGAAAGGGAGGCAGAGCGGTGATCGGGAGACTACTGCAGAACTTTCACTACCTGGTGGCCGTCCTTTTGTTTGTCATCGGCTTTCATACCATGCTCACCCATGCCAACCTCATCAAGAAGATCATGGGCATGAACATCATGGACACTGCCGTGTTCTTGTTGTTCATCGCCGGCGGCTACGTGGAGGGCGGGCGGGCGCCCATCCTGCCCCCCGGGCCACCGGTCGCCGGAGTGCGCTACGTCAACCCGGTGCCTGCCGCCCTTATCCTTACCGGCATCGTCATCGCCGTGAGCATCACCGCCTTCGCCTTGGGCCTGATCATCAAGTTGTACCGGTTCTACGGCACCTTGGACGCCGACGAGATCGCCGCGTTGAGGAGCCGGGCAGCATGACCAGTTCAGCCTGGACGGTCCTGCCGGTAGGGGTCTTGCTCGGTAGTGGCTACGCCATCCCGCTGGTGTACCGCCGCTACCCGCACTGGTTGGGCACCATGGTGCTGGGGGCCGGGAGCGCCGCCCTGGGTATGGCGGGCTACCTGGCCTACCTGGTGGCGACCGCCGGACCGGTCCAGTACTTCCTGGGCGGTTGGGGCCCGCCCTGGGGGATCGAAGTGCTGGTAGACCGCTGGTCGGCCTTGGGACTGCTCACCGTCACCGGCGTGGGGCTGCCGGTACTGCTGTACGCCCTGTATAGTGCCCGGGATGAGTTGGAAACACCTCTGGTCGGTAAGTACTTCGGCCTGGTGCTGATCCTGATGGCTGCCATGATGGGCACGGTGATGGCGGCAGATGTGTTCAACCTGTTTGTGTTCGTGGAAGTCCTGTCCTTGGCGGCCTGCGCCATCGTCGCCATCAAAGGCGACCGCATTGCCACCGAAGCCAGCCTCCGGTACCTGATCCTGGGCTCCATCGGTTCCGGCACCATACTCTTGGGGATCGCCCTTTTGTACATGGTCACCGGCCACCTGAACATGGCCTTTGCCGGCACCCAGATGGCCGCGGCGCTGCTGGAGCACCCCCAGGTGGTCTACGCCGGCCTAGGCTTCCTGGTATTGGGCCTGAGCATCAAGGCGGCGCTTTTCCCCTTGCACGTGTGGCTGCCCGACGCCCATGCCTCGGCCCCCACCGCCTCCAGCGCCCTGCTCTCCGGCCTGGTAGTGAAGGCATACATCTTCGGCCTCTGGCGCATATTCGCCATTATGTTTGGTGAGGGCTTATTGGAGGCGGTGCCCATACGGGCCCTGCTGCTGGCCATGGCCACCTTGGGCATCCTGGCCGGTTCCATCCTCGCCATCGGCCAAACCGACCTTAAACTCATGCTGGCCTATTCCACCGTGGCCAATGTGGGCTACGTGTTCCTGGGACTGGGGCTGGGCAGCGAACGCGCCATGCTGGGGGCGGCCCTGCACATTCTGAACCACGGCCTGATGAAAGCGTCGCTCTTTTTGGCAGCGGGCAACCTCCTCCATGCTACGGAAACCCGGCATGTGCGCCGCCTGGGTGGCGTGGGTGCTCGCATGCCGTGGACCATGGGGGCATTCACCGTGGCCGCCATGTCCATGGTGGGGATACCTCCCCTCAACGGTTTTGTCAGCAAGCTCTATTTGGCCTTGGGTGCGCTGGATGCCGGGAGTCCCTTCTACGTCATGGTCATCCTGGTAGCCAGCCTGCTCACCGGCCTTTACTACGCGCCCATCATCATTGCCGCCTACTTCGAGCCGGAAGGTCCGCACCGGCGGGCCCACGAACCGGTCTGGGCCTGCACCCTTCCCCCGGTGCTCTTGGCCCTGGGCTGCGTGCTGTTGGGGCTCTACCCGGCGGCGCTCATGGCCATCCTGGGCGGGTAGGCCGGCACATCCACGACAAGGGTGATCGAGTTGACGGTGACTTCATATCTTCCGGCCCTGGCGACCTTGGTGCCGCTGGCGGGCACCGCCGCCATTTACCTGGTGGAGGGTAGGTCGTGGCGGTGGCGCAATGGCTTGTCCGTGTTCACCACCGCCGCCGCCTGCGGGTTGGTCATGGCCATGTACGGTGAGGTCGCCGCCGGGCGGGTGCTGGTGAAAGAGTTCCCCGACCTGATCCCGCCCTTGGGCTTGTCCTTCCGCGCCGACCGGCTGGGGTTTCTGCTGGCCGCCACCATGTCCGTGATCTGGCTGTGCACCACCGTGTACTCGCTGGCCTACATGAAAGAGGAGCGCCACAAGAAGCGGTACTACCCCTTTCTCATTCTCACCCTCGGCGGCAGCCTGGGCGTGGTCTTGTCCGGGGACTTGTTCAGTCTCCTCTTATTCTTCGAGCTGATGGCCCTCAGCGCTTATGTGCTCATCATTCATGAGCAATCCCCGGAAGCCATGGCCGCCGGTTATAAGTACCTGATCATGACCATCGCCGGCAGTCT
>DMHJ01000127.1:0-6087 GCA_003449495.1 Clostridiales bacterium UBA8153 | reverse complement strand
GCACGCCCGGCATCATCGGCTGGCCGTCGCCGCTGGCGCTGGCCGCCTTCTTGGCCTTCATCGCCGGGTTTGGCGTCAAGACCGGCATGTTCCCCCTGCACGTGTGGCTGCCCGACGCCCACCCGGTGGCGCCGTCTCCTGCCAGTGCGCTCCTTTCCGGGCTGATGGTGAAGACAGGCGCCTATGGCCTGATCCGCGTCGTCTACAACGTCTACGGTACTAGGTTGCTCGGCCTGACCCGCTGGCCGGAGATCCTGGTGGGACTGGCGGTCCTCAGCATCGTGCTGGGTTCGTCGGTGGCCATCCTCCAGGACGACATCAAGCGCCGTCTAGCTTACTCCACCATCGGGCAGATGGGATATATCCTGTTGGGCGTGGGACTGATGACGGAGTGGGCCCTGTTCGGGGCGGTGTTTCACATGGTGGGCCATGCCTTCATGAAAACCGCGCTGTTCTTGTCGGCCGGAGCCATGATCCACCGGACTCACCAGAGAAGCGTCTCCCGGCTGGAAGGCATCGGCTACCACATGCCGTGGACCCTGGGGGCCTTCACCCTCGCCGCCTTGGGTATGGTCGGCTTGCCGCCGCTCATGGGATTCATATCCAAGTGGGAGTTATCTCTGGGCGCTTTGGACGCAGGCCGGCCCTATCTAGTGCTGGTGCTTCTGGCTTCGAGCCTGATGACCGGGGTATACTATTTTCCCATCATCATCTCTGGCTACCTGGGGCGCGACCTTCAGGCTGGTGCGGCCGGCGCCGCCAGCGGCGAGCCCCCCCCGGCCATGCTGGTACCCACCGTGCTATTGGCCGTGTTCACGCTGGTATTTGCCTTGCTGCCCGCGAGCGGGCCGTACGGCTTGGCCGAGGCATCGGCCAGGATACTATGGCAGGGGGGGGGAAGGTAGTTGGCCACCCCGGGTGTTGACCACGTCCAAAGCGCGGTAACCAGCAGCCTGCCCTTGTGGGCAGCCGCCCTACCGGTAGCCGGTGCCCTGGTGGTCCACGGCGCCGGGCGCCTGGGGGCCGGCGGCCGGGCGGCAATGGCCGTGCTCATCGCTGTGGCGACCACCCTCCTTGTAGCCTCCCTGGGACCGCTGGTGGCGGCAGGTCCGGTGGGTTACGCCCTGCCCGGGCTCTTGGGAGTGGGTCTGTCGTTCCGCCTGGATGCCCTGGGGTTTTCCCTGGCGCTGGCCGGCGCCGTCCTCTGGCTCCTGGTCACGGCCTATTCTGCCTGGTATATGCGGGGCGGGCGGGCGCTCTCCCGCTTCTACCCGTTCTGCACCCTCACTCTCGGCTGCACCTTGGGCGTATTCATGAGCGGGGACCTGTTTACCCTGTTTGTGTTTTTCGAGCTGATGACCGTAGCCTTCTACGTGCTGGCCGTGCATGAGCAGTCATCCGAGGCGTTGAGTGCCGGGAGCACCTACCTCTATCTGAGCATCGCCGGCGGCCTGTCGGTGTTGTCGGGCATCTTCCTGCTTTCCGGCGCCACCGGCAGCACGGCCTTTTCCCCCCAACTCGAGGCGTTGTTGGGCGCCGGTGCCAGCCCGAGGCTTATTGCTGCCTTCCTGGTGGTAGGATTTGGGGTCAAGGCGGGCATGGTGCCCCTGCACATCTGGCTTCCCCAGGTCTACACCAGAGCACCGGCGCCTGCCGTTGCCCTGTGCTCGGCCATCATGATCAAGACCGGCATCTACGGGATGCTGCGGGGCCTCTCCACCGTGCTCTTGCCGGCCTCCGGCCACGTGCATGCTGCGTCCTTTTCCCAGGACACCGGCCTGACCGTGCTGTGGTTCGGCCTGCTTTCCATGGTGGCCGGCGCCGTGCTGGCCTCGCTGCAGGCCAACGTCTTTGCCGTCCTGGCCTACTCCAGCATCAGCCAGATCGGGTACATCTTGTCTGGACTGGGCGCCGCCCTCTACCTGGGATGGGACGGCGGCGTGGGCGTAGCCGGGGTCCTCTACCATAGCCTCAACCACGGCTTTTTCAAGGCCGGGCTCTTGGTGGCGGTGGCTACTGTGTGCCTTTATGCCGGTGAGACCCGCCTGGAGCGGCTGGGGGGGCTGGCAGGCAGGCTGCCCCTGATGGCCGTGGCCGTACTGGTGGCGGGAGGAGCTCTGTTGGGCCTGCCCGCCTTCAGCGGGTACGCGTCCAAGACGCTTCTTCACGATGCCCTGGTGGAGGCATATTACCGGCAGCCCGGCACCGGGATGTGGTTGGCCGAAAAGCTCTTCAAGGCCGGAAGCGTCTTGACCGTGGTGTATTTTGCCCGCTTGTACCGGGGGGTCTTCTTGGGTCGACTCCCCGCCCGGCTGGCCGGGAGAGAGTACCGGGAGCCTTGGTCGGTCCGCTTTGTCACCGGCGCGTTCTGTGCGGCCGTCCTGGCGGCGGGACTCTTCCCGAACCTGTTCTGGGAAAGACTGGTCCTGCCTGCCGTAGGCGGTCAAGGGTTTGTCACGCATCAGCTGGGCGGCTTGAACCTGTGGCAGTGGAAGCCGGTCAGCTCGGCACTCACCGTCCTCATGCTGGGGGCTGCGGTCTACCTGGTCGCTGCCAGGTACCGGTGGTTTGACCGGCGCTATCCGGCCCTGCTTTCGGTAGAGGGGCTCCTGGTGGTTCCCATTCTTCGAGCGCTGGGCGGGTTGGATCGCCTGGTCGACCGGGTGCTGAACCGGGGCCTGGATGCCGGGTACGGCCGGCTCTGTGGCTGGCTCAAAGAGCTGATGGTGCGGATTGGCTGGGCGGAGCGGGCCATCGATGCCGGTTACGTCCGGGTGAGCGACGGTACGCGCGGCAGCGTCTGCCGGGCAGCGCGGCTGGAGGAGGCGGGGAAGGGTGTGGTGGACCGGACCCTCTCCTGCGCGCCAGGCGGTCTCACCCGGGCCGGTGAGACCCATACGGCCGGGGAGGAGGACCCGGCGGCGGTCCCCCCGTCTATCTCTCGTATGGGAGAGTGGCTCACCTCGGCCAACTGGAACGTCAACGTGCTGGTCGTGGCCGTGATGCTGATGACACTCTTGCTGGTCTTGGTGTTCTACGGGGTGACCCGCTGGTGAGCGGAGTCAGGGGCGGCCGGCGTCACTCCCGCACCCTTCGCCTGGTGTACCTGGCCATCCTGGTGGCCATGGCCATGGCCTTACACACCGTGGAGGGCATGTTACCCGTGCCCCATCTGGTGCCGGGCGCCCGGCTCGGGCTGGCCAACATCATGGCCCTGTATGCCGTGGTCAGCTTCGGCCTGGCTCCGGCCATGGCCGTGAGCCTGTTGCGGACGCTCTTGGGCAGCCTGGTCACCGGCACATTCCTGACCTTCGCCTTCTTTCTTAGCTTCAGCGGCGCCCTGCTCAGCACCGGGGTGATGTGGGTGGTGTTCAGGGCCGCCCAGGGGCGGGTGAGCCTGGTGGGAGTGAGCGTGGCCGGGGCCGTCGTCCACAACCTCACCCAGCTGGGCATGGCCGCCTATCTCCTGCGCCAGTGGGCGATCCTGGTCTACCTGCCCTACCTGCTGTTGTTCGCCGTTCCCACCGGCATGTTCGTGGGCATGGCGGCCGGCCGTCTGCGCCGGGCGACGGCACGGCTGGTGGGGTAGTTGGGGCAATCCGTTTGGGGGTGTCTTGCCTTTGCGGGCGGCAAGATATAGAATGAGTTGAGCATTTAGGTGCTAACGAGGGCGGGGAATGACCGGATGGCCAGAAGACGCGTGCCCGAGGTGGTCGTGCGCAGGCTCGCCGTTTACTTGCGGATACTGCGGGAAGCAGACCTCTCCGACAACCGCTTCGTCTCCTCTGCCGAGCTGGGCGAATGGGCCGGGGTGACCCCCGCCCAAGTGAGGAAGGACTTGGCCATGTTCGGCGAATTCGGCAAGCAGGGCGTGGGATACCAGGGGCGCAACCTCAGGGACGAGCTGGCCCGCATCCTCAATACCGATGAGACCGTGGCCGTAGCCATTATCGGCATGGGGGAACTAGGCGCCGCCCTGGCCCGCTACATACAGCGCCGCCATGCCGGCAACCGGGAATATCCCTTCCGTGCAGTCGCCCTGTTTGACGTGGATCCGGCCAAGGTGGGGGTCTCCGTGGAGGGGGTGGCGATCGACCACCTCGACGCTCTGCCTGAGCGGGTCCGGGAGCAGAAAGTGAAGCTGGCGGTGGTCTCCGTTCCCGCCGCCGCGGCGCAAGCGGTGACGGACCGGGCCGTGGCGGCGGGAGTCAGGGCCATCCTGGATTTCGCGCCGGTTAAACTGCGGGTACCCCCGCACGTGCGGGTGCACTATGCCGATGTCAGCCTGGAGCTACACCAGCTGGCATTCTACTTGTGATGGGCGCGGCGCCCCGCGCAGAAAAGAGATTTGCTGAGAACACCCAGCAGCTCGCATTTGGATGCCTTGGTTACCCTATAACACAGCGAGGTGAACCCTAGATGAGCATGGAGGCCAAGCTGGCCGAGCTCCGGGAACGCCTGGAGAAGGTGCAGCTGGGCGGCGGCCCATCCCGCCTGGACAAGCAGCGGACATCCGGGAAGCTGGCGGCCCGGCAGCGCCTGGCCATCCTCTTGGACGAAGGCTCTTTTGTGGAGCTGGATGCCTTTACCCAGCATCGTAGCGTTGACCTGGGTATGGACAAGCTGGAAGCTCCCGGCGAGGGCGTGGTCACCGGGTATGGCCTGATCAACGGGCGGCGCGTGGGCGTCTGTTCCCAGGATTTCACCGTCATCGGGGGCTCCCTGGGGGAGATGCATGCCCAGAAGATCTGTAAGGTCATGGACCTGTGCCGCAAGCTGGGCGTCCCCCTGGTAGCCATCAATGATTCGGGAGGCGCCCGCATCCAGGAGGGGGTAGACGCCCTCAAGGGTTACGGTGAGATCTTCTACCGCAATACCCTGCTCTCCGGAGTGGTCCCCCAGATCTCGGTGATCTTAGGCCCCTGCGCCGGCGGCGCCGTGTACTCCCCGGCCTTGACCGATCTGGTGTTCATGGTGTCCGGCGTAAGCAACATGTTCATCACCGGGCCGCAGGTGATCAAGGCCGTCACCGGGGAAAGCGTGTCCACGGAAGAGCTGGGAGGCGCCCACATCCATAGCCAGACCAGCGGGGTGGCCCACTTCAGCTACGCCAACGAGCCGGACTGCCTCCAGGGCGTGCGGCGCCTCTTGAGCTACCTACCGGACAACAACGCCGAGGATCCTCCGGTGCGCGACACCGGAGACCCGGTGGACCGTAGCAGTCCGGCCTTGCGCGAACTGGTGCCCAGCGACCCCCACCGCTCCTACGACATGCAGCTTATGGTGCAGGAGCTGGTCGACGCAGGCTCGTTCCTGGAGGTCCACGCCGGCTTTGCCCCCAATATCATCACGGGTTTTTCCCGGGTCGGCGGCCGGGCCGTGGGCATCGTGGCCAGCCAACCCCGGGAGAAGGCGGGCTGCCTGGATATTGACGCCTCGGACAAGGCCGCCCGTTTTGTGCGACTGTGCGACGCCTTCAACGTGCCCCTCCTCACCCTGGTGGATGTGCCCGGCTACCTGCCCGGCGTCGAGCAGGAATGGGGCGGCATCATCAGGCACGGGGCCAAGCTCCTATACGCATACTCAGAAGCCACCGTGCCCAAGGTCACCGTTATCGTCCGCAAGGCCTACGGCGGCGCCTACATCGCCATGTGTAGCCGCCACCTGGGAGCCGACCTGGTGCTGGCGCTCCCCACCGCCGAAATCGCGGTGATGGGTCCCGAGGGAGCCGCCAACATCATTTTCAGAAGCGCCATCGCCGAGGCCCCGGACCCGGAGGCCAAGCGCCAGGAGAAGATTCGGGAGTTCAGAGACACCTTCGCCAACCCCTACGTGGCGGCGGCCCGGGGCTATGTGGACGAGGTCATCGACCCCGCCCAGCTCCGCCCCCGGGTGGCCGCAGCGCTGGCCATGGTCTTTTCCAAGCAGGAGCTGCGCCCACTCAAAAAGCACGGGAACATACCGCTGTAGCCGACGGAGGTAGACGGCAGCATGAACACGGGCCTGCTGGTAGCCATTACCGCCATGTTGACGGCCTTCGCGGTGCTCTCCGGCATCGCACTGGTGGTGTACCTGCTCCGGCTCTTT
>DMHJ01000202.1:647-2749 GCA_003449495.1 Clostridiales bacterium UBA8153 | reverse complement strand
GGCTCAAAGGGAGCGACCAAAGGTGAAGCACCATGGCCGGCCCGGCCGGTCCGACGCGATCTCCCAGCGCCCTTCCGAACGACTCAATGGACACCCAGGCGACCAGACCGAGCAGGGCATAGCGCGCGAGGGTCCTGAACAGGTCCTCGTAGAAGACCGTCGGCGGCCGCCAGACCGCCCAGTCAGTCAGGATGCCCGCAAGCCCCACAGCCACAAAGGCGGTAAGAGCGGGCCAGGGCGGGCCCCAGCCCGCCCGCGATCCGTACCCGGTGATGGCCCACAGCGCTAGGGCCGCGGCCGCCAGGGACAACAGCAGGTGAAGGAAGCTTCGCTTCATGGCACCCCCCAGCTCGACGCTGCGGCGCTAGTTCCCGGGCAGCCTGAATCCGTAAAGGTTCCCGCCGGTGGTCAGGGCGATCATCTGCCGGCCACTACCGTCCAAGGCCATCCATATCCAGCCCGGGGCCGGATGGCGCGTCGATCGCCCGGTGGCAAGGTCCAACAAGAACAGCTGCCCGCCGGAGAGGACGGCTACCGTGTGGCCATCACCCGCTAGGTGCTCCACCGGGTCCTTCAACGCCACTCGCCGGCGGCGGACGTCCGGATGTTCCACATACACTACCTGGTGCTGTAGTGCGCCAAAGAGGGTCCGGGCAGAAACGCCGGCCGCTACACCGGTGCCCGCAGGCGCTAACGCCTCCACTTCACCGGGCAGGCGCAGCCTCCATAGCTCGACTCCCTGAGCTGAGATGGCCCGGATGGTGTCGCCCACCGCCACCGCAGCTCCATCGGGTATGGGCACCGGGCCCAGCGGCAGCCGTTCTCCCAGGGAAACCTGCCATTGGATGCGACCCCGCGCCACGAAGAAAAGGCTCCCCTGGATGTTACCCTCCGCCGTGCTCACGGTGGTCACCAGCAACCCCCCGGACATAGCCGTGGCTGCCAGCGGCACCATTCCCTCCAGGGCTACCCTCCACCGGCCTTCTCCGGTCACCGCTTCCAGGTGGCCATCAAGGGTGCCGCCCGGACGTGGCACCAGCCGCGCAAAGACTGGCCCCTCTTCGGTCCAGAACACTTGGGAGGGCTCATGCCTGTGGCTGGTAACCGTCGTCTGACCGGTGGGTTCGATGGTCGTCACGGAATTCCCCGCGCGGAGGATCACCCCGGTGGACGCTAAGTCCAGTACCCGGCGTCCGGCCAGCTCCACCCGGCGCAACGTAGCTCCCCCGGCATCCACCCATAGCAGCTCCCCGCCGCCGGACGCAAGGTGGATAGTCGCGGTGCCTCCGGGTGACCAGGCGGCCTGGGCAGGCGCGCCCACGTGTAGGGTCCACCCTTCGGTCAGAGGCGGTCGGCCCCGGGGTAGGAAGGCCATCACTCCATACAGGACGGCCGCGGCGGCAAACAAGGCCAGCACTACCCGGCCCAAGGGCGCCGGGGCAGTTCCCGGATTGAGCTTCGCCTGTCTCGGTGTAACCTGGCGGCGCCTTGAGATTCCCATCCCGCTCCTTGCCATCGCCTCGTTGCTGGAAACGGTAGCCAATCATGAGGCTATCCCAGGGCTGACGCATGCGCCGGCATTAAACCCATCGTAACCGGGAGTTGCCGCAAGTTCAATCCCCAGGGAAACTGTCCAGCCCTTCCCGGCGAGGTCCAGTTCCCAGCTTCTTCTGCCCTCCCGGAATTCCTCCTTCCCGCAGTGCAGGGGTGCGCAAATTTTCTCATTCCGGCGAAGGGGTGAGCGGCGGGTCCAGGTTTTGTCGACAGCCGGGGGAGCTAGCCCCTGGCGCCGCGCGCAGAGGCGAGTTGGCGGCACTCGCCTCCCGCGGGTTCAAGGAACCCGGGGTGGCAGGAACGGCTGGCCCCGGCACCCGGCCTCCCTTGCTCACGGTCGAGCGGTAGCCGCAGCGGCGCAGCAGGCCGGCCGGCAGGCAGGCCCGCGCACTCTCCAACAGGCGTTAGTCGAAGGGCACCCGGAAGTCGTACCTGCAGGCGACCAGCGCAGGCGGCATTGTTCCATGCTGGTTGAGCAGGCTCGGGGTTGGCGCTGGCAGGGGTCTACCGCGCCGGCCGGCGGTACGGGGAGCAACCGGGAGAGGGTG
>DMHJ01000202.1:0-326 GCA_003449495.1 Clostridiales bacterium UBA8153 | reverse complement strand
GGGAGCAACCGGGAGAGGGTGGTCCGCCCGGCCGTGGACCGGCATCGCGGTGTACCGGTGGGCCCGGCGTTCCGGCTCTTCCGGCTCCACGCGGCCGGTGGGGTCCTGGCCCGTTGTACGGCCGGTTGGCGGTCGAGCCGGGGGTCTCGCATCTCCCGCCCAGGCCTGCTTGCCCCGGGCGGTGAGATCCCGGAGGTGCTGGGCATGGCCGAGGGCCTGGCGATGCGGTCATCGGCGAATTTTCCAGCGTCGTTGAAGCGGTGCGATGCGGTGTGGAAATTCAAGACGCCATCAGCGCGGAAAATCGCGACCTGGGGCCGGATCAG
>DMHJ01000223.1 GCA_003449495.1 Clostridiales bacterium UBA8153 | reverse complement strand
CCGGGCGCCGTCGTCGCCGGCCGGGTCAGGGGCCGGGCAGATCCGCGGAAGGCGATGAACTCCTTTCCACCTCCTTGGAGGAGAACCGCCGGCGCCTGGAGAGCGCCTTCCACATCCCCCCCAACGCAGACATGGTCCTCCGGCCGTTCGCCATTGGGACCCGCCCGCCGCTTCGGGCCGTCGCCGCCTACATGCAGGGTCTGGCCAAGCGGGATATCATCAACCACGCCATTCTCACCTCCATGATGCAGCTGGCTCACCTTGACCCCATGCCCCTGGACCGTCGTCAGTTCATGGGCGAAATCGCCTGTCGCTGGCTGCCGGGAGACGAGGTGAAACCCCTGGCCACCTGGCCCCAGGTGATCGACGAAATCGTCTTTGGGGCCACGGTGGTGCTGGTGGAAGGTTCCGGCCGGGCCCTCAGCGTGGATGCTCAGGGAAGACCGGTGCCCCCATGAGGGATGCGTGGAGAACTTCCGGACCCACACCGGGCTGGTCCGGAAGCTGCTGCGCTCCGAGCGGCTGGTCACGGAAATGACCACCGTGGGCAGGCTGGGGAAAGCCTTTCTCCGTCAGCGCCATGGAAGGGGACACCCTTTACGATGCCCTCCAGCTGATCAACACTTACATCGGCCGCAGGCTTAACCTCAGTCATGCCCGGGTTGCTAGTCGTGGGCATGGATGCGGCCGAGCAGGGCATCCGGGTACACCTGGATGCCCTGGCCCGGCTTCGGAGGTGAGGCGCGTCATGTCGCTTCTGGTCAGCGAGGGGACGGCCGGGGACTTCATCCGGGCGCTGGCGCCCCGGCTTGACCCGGATCCGGGTAGATACATGGCAGAACTCGTCGGTGAACGCAGGTTCACTGCGTTCCATGAGCGCTCGCTGCTCCACGACATCCTGATAGCTCTGGACGCTCCGGGCGATGCCCCCCTGGCCATCCGGGCGGCCTTGACGGGCGGGGGAGAACAGCAGGGTTATGACATCAAGCTCCAAGGCGGAATGGTCTTTGCCGGCGACCGGGCGGTAAGGACGCTCGGTGGCCAAGAGCTGCAGGTGGCGACTAGGTTGCGAGGTACCTTTGACCATGCCATTCTCACGTTTTCGCCGCCCGTGGCCGGGGCGAGTCCAGTGTCCCTAGAGGTCCGCCAGGGGAAACCCCCGCGGGTGACTGTACAGACCGGGCATGCTCCACCCAGGTTGCACGTGCAGCTCAGTCTGGAGGCGGACATCCTGGCTGCCGGCCAAGGGCAGGCCGCCGGCGGGCAGGCGTACCTTCGCCAAGTTCAGGAGCACGCTGCCCGGGAAATAGCGGAGCGAGCCAAGAACGTGATCGGGCGGGCGCAGGCTGAGTTGGCCACGGACATCTTCGGCTTCGGCCGCCACGCCCAGCCCCAGTTCCTTGCCTGGAGCCAGTGGCGGGACTGGCGTTGGATGGAGCGATTCCCGCAGGCTACCGTGGAGGTGGAGGTAAGCCTGGAGATCCGGAGAGTGGGCCTGCACCATACAGTCGGGGGAAGGCCCAAATGAGTCCGGTCACCCTTGCCGGCTTGCTGGCGTTGCCATTTTTGGTCAGCATCTACACGGTATATTTCGGTCGCTGGCTGGCCCGCCGGGGGTACGGCTTGGGCGCGTTGGGCGTCTACCTCTTGGCCTTGCTTACCTTGGCATTGCCCGGGTGGATGCCGCCATCCCGCTAGTGGGTGACCCCATCTACCTGCGCGGCGCGCCCCCTCAGGGTAATGACGATGCGGTTGGGCAGGCAGACAATGGACTGCCCAGTCCTGCCGATCCAGCCGGTGGCCCAACAGATGCCCAAGGGGCATACTTCGGTCGGCATGGGCAGGATACGGACCCGGCCGTCCCGGGACTCGATGATGGCTTCTCCCCGGGGAAAGGTAATGCGGTGCTGAACGATTTCTTGGCTTCCCGCCGCAGGCACCTCGAACTGCAGCACCTGCTCACCGGCGATCTCCACCACCGCCAGCACCTGGTCTGGAGTTGGCCAGAGCTGGAAGGTGGCCCACATCAGTACGGAGAACACCGAAACCGACGCGATGATCAGGCGGTCGTAACGGGTCATGAGCAACACCCCGGAGTGTCAGGATCTTTCCACTACCCCGATCATATCAGAACTCGGAGGCAAGGTAAAATCGCCGTCAAACCGGGCAGACTGTATACGTATGGGAGGTAGGTGACGTGGAAGCGGAACTGAGGTTTTCGCCCCGGGCCCACCAGATTCAGTGGAGAAGCTGGGAGAAGGCGGCTTTGGCCGAGGCGGAACGCACCCGCAAGCCGGTGCTGTTGGCCATCAGCGGTGTGTGGTGTCACTGGTGTCACGTGATGGACCAGACCAGCTACTCGGACCCCGGCATCATCCGGTTCATCAACGGTCACTACATCCCCATCCGGGCGGACACCGACTGCAGGCCCGACATCAACTCCCGCTACAACTTGGGAGGATGGCCCACCACCGCAGTATTATCGCCCCAGGGGGAACTGCTCACCGGAGCTACATCCCGCCCGGCCGGCTCCTGCGCCTGTTGCAGGGGATGTCCCGGCATTCTCCGAGGGATATGACGGCCTCATCCAGCGGGTAGCCCGCGCCGGTTCGGAGAGGGCGTACGAGACCACCTCTCCCGGTCCGGCCGTGGTGGATGCAGTGGGCCGGGAAGCCCCTACCAAGCACGCTCAGCTCCTGGAGGCGTTACGTCGCGCCTACGACCCGGTGCATGGCGGTTTTGGCCGCGAACCCAAATTCCCCATGGTTGAAGGGCTGGAACTGGCCCTGGAGGAGCACGTGCTCACCGGAGACGGGGCCCTTCTGGATATGGTCCTCCACTCCCTGACCGGTATGTCCGAGGGTGACAGCTATGACCAGGTGGAAGGCGGGTTCTTCCGGCACTCGACTACCCGCGACTGGAGCATGCCGTATTGCGAGAAGATGCTCAAAGACAACACGGAGCTCTTGAGGCTGTTGGGGCGAGTATTCGCCGTGACCGGCGAACGGAAGTGGTCTGACCTGGCTAAGCACGTCCACCGCTTCCTGCAGCACGTGCTGTTCCTACCGGAGACCGGCTGTTGGGCCGGCTCCCAGGATGCTGACGAAGAGTGCTATGTTCTGCCCGCGGGTCGCC
>DMHJ01000200.1 GCA_003449495.1 Clostridiales bacterium UBA8153 | reverse complement strand
CCAAGGCCACCGCCAACCCGCCGTCGGACACGTCGTGGGACGAGGCCAGCAGGCCTTGACCGGCCAACTCCAGGCAGACAGCGTGCAAGGCCCGCTCGGCCTCTAGATCCACCGGGGGCGGCGGCCCGGCCAGCCGTCCGTGGACGGTGACCAGGTACTCGGAACCGCCCAGCGTCACCGCATCCGGCCCCAGCAGGATCACGGCATCGCCCGCGGCACGAAACCCGGCCGGTACTCGCTTGGATACATCCTCCAACAGGCCCACCATGCCTACGATGGGCGTGGGGTAGACCGGCTCTCCCGCCGTTTCGTTGTATAAACTCACGTTGCCTCCGGTCACCGGCGTACCCAGAGCCCGGCAGGCGGCGGCCATGCCCTGGACGGCCTGGTGAAACTGCCAGGAGATCCCGGGCTTCTCCGGGTTGCCGAAGTTGAGGCAGTTGGTGATGGCCACCGGCCGGGCACCGCAGGCGACCACGTTGCGGGCGGCTTCCGCCACGGCGGCGGCTCCCCCGGTGTACGGATCCAGGTAGGTGTGGCGGCCGTTGCCATCGGTGGCCACGGCGATGCCCAGCGGGGTACCCCGCACCCGCAGCACCCCGGCGTCGGACCCCGGCGGTTCCACGGTGGCGGTACGCACCATGTGGTCGTACTGCCGGAAGACCCACCGCTTGGAGGCAAGGTTGGGGCATTGCAGCAGCTGCTCCAGCGCCGCCCCGTAACCCCCGGGCGGTGGGCCGGGTTCGGCCAGGCCCGGGGCGTTGACCTCATCCAGGTAAGCCGGCCTGATCATGGCCGGCTCGTAAACCGGCGCGCCTTCCGCCAGCGCCCGGGCCGGGACGGCGGCCACCGCCTGTTCGCCGTCCCGCACCTGCAAAATACCGTCAGCGGTGACCCGGCCGATGGTGGCGCAGGAGAGCTCCCAGCGCCGGGCCAGCTCCTCCACCATACCGGCCTGGGCAGGCTCAACAATGAGCAGCATGCGCTCTTGGGACTCGGACAGCAGGACCTCATAGGGGGTCATACCCCGCTCCCGCCGGACCACCCGGCTCACATCGAGTTCCATGCCGGTGCCGGCCCGGGCGGCGGTCTCCGCACAGGCGGAGGTAATGCCCGCGGCCCCCAGGTCCTGGATGCCCACGACGGCTCCCGTGGCTAGCAGCTCCAGGCAGGCTTCGATGAGCAGCTTCTCCACCCAGGGATCCCCGACCTGCACCGCCGGCCGGCGGTCCGCTTCGCCCAGCTCTTCCGAGGCAAAGGTGCACCCGTGGATACCGTCGCGCCCGGTAGAGTGGCCCAACAACATCACCAGGTTTCCCGGCCCGGCCGCCGCCCCCCGGCGAATCTGGTCGCGCGGTACCAGCCCGAGGCACATGACGTTGCACAAAGGGTTGCGGGCATAGCCTGCATCGAAAAAGGTCTCGCCGCCCACGGTGGGCAGGCCGGTGCAGTTGGCGTACCCGGCGATGCCGGCCACCACGCCGGCGAACACATGGCGCGGCCAAGTTTGGTCCAAGGGACCGAAGCGCAGGGAGTCCAGCAGTGCCATGGGCCGGGCGCCCATGGCCAGGATGTCCCGGATGATGCCGCCCACCCCGGTGGCGGCCCCCTGGTACGGCTCCACGGCGATGGGGTGGTTGTGGGATTCCATTTTGAACGCCAGGGCCAGCCCGTAACCGATGTCCACCACTCCCGCATTCTCGCCCGGCCCTACCAGCACCCGCCCGCCCGAGGTGGGCAACAGCTTCAGCGCCCGCTTTGAGTGCTTGTAGCTGCAATGCTCCGACCAGAGCACCGAGAACATGCCCAGCTCCGTCCAGTTGGGCTCTCGTCCCAACAGTTCCCGGATGCGCACGTACTCGTGGTCTTTGAGGCCCAATTGCTGCCACGGACTGGGCCGGGCGTCCTCCTGGGCTGCGGCCAACGGCCATCCCCTCCCCCGCTAGCTAAAACCTACGGCTGAGAGCAAGATAGAGCGGCCGTCGGTGCCGCCCAGCAGACGAGAGCAGCAGCGCTCCGGGTGGGGCATCATCCCCACTACGTTCCCCCGGGCGTTGCTGATACCGGCAATGTGGGCCAACGAGCCGTTGGGGTTGGCCGCCGCGCTCTCCCGGCCGTCCGGGTCACAGTAGCGCAGCACCACCCGCCCGTTCTCCTCCAACTCCCGCCGGGCCTCAGGACCGGCGTAGTAGTTGCCTTCACCGTGGGCGATGGGCAGGCGCAGTACCTGACCACGATGGCAGCGACGGGAGAAGGCGGTGGCGGTGCTTTCCACCCGCACGTGCACCCACTCACACCGAAACTGCAGGCAGGCATTTCTCAGCATCGCTCCAGGCAAGAGGCCCGCCTCCAAGAGGATCTGGAAGCCATTGCAGATCCCCAGCACCGGACCTCCCCGGGCGGCAAACTGCGCTACCGCCCCCATCACCGGCGCAAAGCGGGCCAGGGCTCCGGTGCGCAGGTAGTCGCCATAGGAGAAGCCGCCGGGCAAGATCACCGCGTCCACCTTTCCCAGATCGGTGTCGCCGTGCCAGATATACTCGACCTTTTGCCCTAAATCGTCCTGCAGGGCGAAATAGGCGTCGGCGTCGCAGTTGGAGCCGGGAAACACCACTACCCCGAACTTCACCGCGGGCCTTCCCCCTCATCCAGAGAAAAACTGTATTCCTCAATGACCGGGTTGGACAACAGCCGGTGGCACAACTCGTCCACCAGGGCCCCGGCCGCTTCCCGGTCCGCCGCTTCCAGCACCAGTTCAAGGTGCTTGCCCACCCGCACCTTCTGCACCTGCCCGTAGCCCAGCGAGGCCAGGGACTTGCGCACGGCCTCACCTTGGGGGTCCAGCACCGTAGCTTTGAGCATCACCGAGATCGTGGCCAGGTATTCCATGCCTCTACCTTCCCCTTCCCAGGAGTCGCCGGTGGACTTCCCGGTATGCCGCTTCCACCCCACCCAGGTCGCGCCGGAAACGATCCTTGTCCAGCTTCTCTTTGGTCGCCGTATCCCAGAACCGGCAAGTGTCCGGGGAGATCTCATCGCCCAGTAGCAGGCGGTCATGGTGGCGGCCAAATTCCAGCTTGAAATCCACCAAGTCGAGACCGGCTTGGCCGAGGAGCGGGCGCAGGACGGCGTTGACCTGCTGGGCCTGTTCTCTCAGGACGTCCAGCTCGGCGGAGGTGGCCAGGCCCAGGGCCCGGATGTGGTCATCATTGACCAGGGGGTCTCCCAAAGCATCATTCTTATAGTAGAATTCGAGGATGGGCTCGGGAAGGACCAACCCCTCTTCAAGACCCAAACGCCGGCACAGGCTACCGGCGGCGATGTTCCGGATCACCACTTCCACCAGGATGATGCGTAGCGGCAGCACCAGCATCTCCCGGGGACCCCAGGTCCCAAGGTAGTGGGTGGGCACACCGGCGGCTTCTAACTTGGTGAAAAAGTAGGCCGAGATGAGATTGTTATACTCGCCTTTGCCCTCGATCGTCCCGCGCTTCTTGCCGTCGAAGGCCGTGGCCGTATCGTGGTACTCGATGATCAGACGCTGCGGATCATCCGTGGCAAACACGCTCTTGGCCTTGCCCTGGTAGAGTTTTTCCCCCTTGACCATTACAATCCCAACCTTTCATACACCGTGTCCAGGTGCCTCAGCTGCCGCCAAGGGTCGAAACAGGCCGCCAGAGCGCTCTCCTCCAGCTTGGCTTTCACCCGGGGATCCTGCCGGACCAGCTGGGAGAACAACCCTTCCCCGCGCCAGCCCTGCATGGCCAGCTCCTGAACGATGGCGTAGGCCGCTTCCCGGGTCATCCCCGCTGCGATGAGGGCCAGCATGACTTGTTGGGAGTAGATGAGACCACCGGTGCGGTCCAGGTTGGCCAGCATGCGCTCGGGGTAGACCAGCAGCTCCCGGACGATAGCGGTAAAGCGGCGGGTCATGTAGTGAAGCAGGGTGGTGCTGCCGGGTATGATCACCCGCTCGGCCGACGAGTTGGAGATGTCGCGCTCGTTCCACAGCACCATGTTCTCCAAAGCGGCACCGGCATAGCCCCGCACCAGCCGGGCCAGGCCGGACATTTGTTCGCAACCCACCGGGTTTCGCTTGTGGGGCATGGCCGAAGAGCCTTTCTGCGCGGCGGCAAACGGCTCTTCCAGCTCTAGAATCTCCGTGCGCTGCAACGACCTGATCTCGGTGGCAAACTTCTCGATGGAGGTGGCGGCGATGGCCAGGGCCGCCAGGTACTCGGCGTGACGGTCCCTCTGGATGATCTGGGTGGAGAGCGGGTCGGGTCTGAGCTCCAGACGCCGGCACACCAGCTCCTCGACCCGGGGGTCCACGTGGGCGTAAGTCCCCACGGCGCCGGAAAGTTTCCCGTAGGAGATGTTCTCCCGGGCCCGCTCCAGCCGTTCTATGGCCCGGCCCACTTCCGCGTACCATAGGGCGAACTTGAG
>DMHJ01000024.1:6366-6636 GCA_003449495.1 Clostridiales bacterium UBA8153 | reverse complement strand
AGGCAAGGGAGATTCCGACCAACTGGGGGAACGTCTGGGGGCGCCCGGCCGCGGTCCGGGGTGAGAGCTGTGCGGCGGCCTGGGGGTTAAGGGCGCGCAGGAGGCAGCATGGGCGGGAACGGGCCTAGGCTTTCCCCGCCCAGCCCTCTGCGGCTGCCCGGCGCAGTGCCTGCACCTGCATGGCCCGGTCGGCGGCGGCGAAGATGAAGGAGCCGGCCACCAGCACCGTGGCCCCGGCCCTCACCGCCCTCGCCGCATTCCCGGCATTGA
>DMHJ01000024.1:0-6073 GCA_003449495.1 Clostridiales bacterium UBA8153 | reverse complement strand
TGTTCCTGAGTATGAAGAGGCAGCTCGCCATAATGCTGGTCCTCGCCACCATCCACCGCCAGACCGCACGCGCGGCCTACCAGGGCGCGGGAAGCTCGCTCAAGCTTGGACCACATGGACTCGATGAACCGTTGTCCCCCAGAGCCGGGATCCACGGTCATCAGGAGGAGCAAATCCACGCTGGGTAGCACTTCCTCGACCATCGCCAGGGGCGTGGCAGGATTGACGGCCACGCCGGCCTTGGCCCCCAGGCCGCGGATGAGCTCCACCGCCCGGTGCAGGTGGGGGGTGGCTTCGGCGTGCACCGTCACTAGATCAGAGCCGGCACGGACGAAGTCGGGGATCAGGTGTTCGGGTTCCACCACCATCAGGTGGACGTTGAGGGGCAGGCGCGTGTGGGGACGCACCGCCGCCACCACCTGGGGTCCGAAAGTAATGGTGGGGACGAACCGCCCGTCCATCACGTCCAGGTGCAGGAGGTCGGCTCCGGCCGCTTCCACTTCCCGGACTTCCCGGGCCAGGTAGCCAAAGTCCGCCGCCAGCAACGAAGGGGCAATCTGCACCGGCGTCACGAATACCTCCGCCTCTCCAGTTCCTCGATTTCGGCTAAGAAGGCCAGGTAGTTCCAGTAGCGGCCTGGGGCCAGGCTCCCCTGCTCGAACGCGGCCCGGACGGCGCAGTCGGGTTCCTGCCGGTGCAGGCAATCCCGGAACCTGCAGCCTGCCTTGAGCCTGGCCATGTCCGGGAAATGCTCCGCCAGCTCGACCTTGGGCACAGAGTCCAGGTCCAACCGGCTGAAGCCGGGAGTATCCACTACCCACGCCTGGTTACCCACCTCTAACAGCTCCACCCGCCGTGTAGTGTGCCTCCCCCGCCCGCCGGCCCGGCTCACCCGCTCAACCCTGAGCTGCAATCCCGGCCGCAGTCCATTGATCAGGCTGGATTTGCCTACACCGCTGGGCCCGGCCATGACCGAGATGCGTCCGGCCAACCGGGCGGAGAGTTCGTCCAGATGCAGGCCGGTACGAGCGCTGATTGCCAAGACGCGGTAACCGGCTCCGGCGTAAAGGTCCAGGAAAGCCCGGGCGTCCGCGGACTCGCAGAGGTCCAGCTTGTTCAGGCAGATGAGGACATCGAGCTCTTGGCGCGATGCCACGACCAACAGGCGGTCCAGGAGGACCGGGTCCAGCGGGGGCTCCACCAGGGTCGCCACCACCACCACCTGATCCACGTTGGCCACCGGTGGCCGCACCAGCTGGTTACGGCGCGGGAGAACACCGGTGATGATGCCGGCATCGGCCGGACCGGCCACAAAGCGCACCCGGTCACCGGTGAGGACCGTTACCAGCTCCTTGCGAAAGCGCCCGCGCAGCCTGCAGCTGACGATGCCCCCGGCGTCCTGAACTTCATAGACGTCGGAAAACGACCGGATGACGCGCCCCGTCCGCTCGGCCAGAAGCATCTCTCCCTTTCGCTACCTCGGCGCCACCAGCATACGCTCAACGTGCACTTCGTCGTTGACCAGGATGCGCAGGCGGGCAGTGGCACCGTGCCACCTGACGGTACGCGTGATCTCCCGGCCACCGGCATGGGACTGCCGGTAGATCACCGACATGCCGGTAGCGTCGGCCAGCACCCACTCCACCATGGCCGTCGGTAGGCCGGCGGGCACGGTGAACGTCACTACCTGCTCGTGCCGGGGCTCCGGGGTTCCCCGGCTGTACCATAGCTCCACCGCGGTGTCCCTGGGCACCTGGTGGCCCGGTTCAGGGAGCTGCCGGAGCACCACCCCGGCGGGCTGCTCGGATGACTGCTGGTGGAGGGTACCCCCTCGCAGGTGCAGCCCGGCCAGCTGCGCTAAGACCCCTTCCAGCTGCTGCCCCCGAAAATCGGGGATGACCACCAGCGGTACTGCGGGGCCCCGGCTCACGCGCACATCAACCAGCGTACCCGTGGCCACCCGGGTACCCGGCCGGGGGCTCTGGCTGATGATGCCGCCTTCGGGGATCTCGGCATGATACTCATAGGCGATGCCGCCCATGGCCAGGCCGCTGTTGATGAGCTGGATGTCGGCCTCCCGCTCGCTTAGACGGGTAAGGTCGGGTACCACCGCCGTGGGTTGACCCAGGCTGACCACCAACCCGATGGCACGCCCCCGCCGGACTATGGTGCCGGGCAGCTGCACCTGCTCGATGATGTGATTGGCAGGCACCTCCGGGTGAGCCCGGTTAGCCACCTGCTCCGCCGTCAGACCCCTTTCCCTCAGCACCTCCTGGGCTTCCAGATAGGTCATGCCTACTACGCTGGGCACTTCCACGGTGGGAACGTGGAGCCAGTCCCAGATCAGGTAGATGCCGCCGGCCATGAGCGCCAACAAGACCAGTAAGACTTGGAGCGCCCGGACGTATGGGCTGCGCCTGCGCCGGACCACCGGGACCTCCTCCTTATCGGCTCCCTGCGGGGGCCGGGGCGCCGGGGGCTCGGGATGAGCTCGCGCCCGGGCCACCGTGGGGCGAGACGCAGTCTTTTCCACTCGCCGGGGCGGCAGGGCCACCGGGGGAGTGGCCGGGGCCGGTCCGCTGGAACGCAGGCGGGCCAGACAGCGGCCGATGTCCGCCATCATATCGGCGGCCGAGGCGTACCGCGCCATGGCGTCTTTCTCCAGTGCCCGCATAACCAGGCGCTCCACGTCCAAGGGAATGGTCAGGTTCACGGAACGAGGCGGGATCACCCTTTCGTCCACATGCTTGAGGGCGATGGTAACCGCGGTCTCGCCGTGAAAGGGCAGGGTGCCTGTGAGCATCTCGTACAGCACCACGCCCACGGAATACAGATCGGACTTGGCCCCGGCGAGCCCGCCTTTGGCCTGCTCCGGAGATACGTAATGGACCGAACCCAGGATGGCGCCGGTATGGGTCAGCGTGGCAGAGGTCACCGCCCGGGCAATGCCGAAATCCGTGACCTTCACCCGGCCGTTGCGGGTGAGCATGATGTTGTGAGGTTTGATGTCCCGGTGGATGATGCGGTTCTGGTGGGCGTGCTCCAACGCCTCGCAGATCTGGTAGGCAATGTCCAAGGCTTCGCCCACCGGCAGGGCCCTGCCCTGCTGGATGCGCTCTTTCAGCGTGATGCCGTCGATGAACTCCATGACCATGTAGTGGGTCTCGCCGTCGCTACCCACGTCATATACCCCGACGATGTTGGGATGAGACAGGCTGGCGGCAGCCTGAGCCTCGCGGCGGAACCGTCTGAGGAAGTCCTCATCGGAGGCAAACTGGGGGCGTAGTACTTTCACGGCTACCGGGCGATTGAGCACCAGGTCATGGGCGCGGTATACCAAGGCCATGCCGCCCTCGCCCACTCTCACCGACAGCTGGTACCTTCCACCCAGGCTCTCTCCGATCAGGTGCCCTCGCCTCCCGCCGTCCCGTCCACGCCGACCACCAATACGGTAATGTTATCATGCCCTCCCCGGGCATTGGCCAGCTCCACCAGGCGCCCCCCCAGCTGGGAAAGGTCGGGGCAGAGACCGGCGGCAGCCAGTATTTCTTCGCCGGTGACCATGTTGGTCAGTCCGTCGGTACAGAGTACGATGACGTCGCCGTCGGTAACCGGGTACTCGGCCAGATCTGTGCTCACCATGGGTTCCGTACCCAGGGCCTTGGTCAGGAGGTTGCGTTGGGGATGGCGCATGGCCTCTTTCTCCCCCAGCTCTCCCGTCTGCACCATGATCCCGACCACCGAGTGATCGTCGGTAAGTCGCCGTAGCGCTCCATCCCGGATGAGATAGGCCCGGGAGTCTCCCACATGCGCCACGGCCAACCGGCTGCCTTCCCAGAGGGCGATGGTGAGGGTGCTGCCCATGCCGGGCCAACCCAGAGTCTCCACGGCCAACTGGTACATGCGCGTGTTGGCCATGGTACAGGCCGCACTTAGCAGCGGCAGCAGGTCTTGGCCGTCCGCTACGTGCTTTTCCACCCAGTAGCGGGTCTCCTCCACCGCCAGCCGGGATGCCACCTCGCCCGCCTCGTACCCGCCCATGCCGTCGGCCACGGCCATGAGCACCGGCCGGCGCCCGCCCGTCAGCTGGCAGAGGCAGTACCAGTCCTCGTTGGCGATGCGGACCCTGCCTACGTCACTGGCTACGCTGGCCAACATCAGCTTCACTCCCCGACCCTCTCTGCCTTAGCTGGCCGCAGGCCGCGTCTATCCCGGCCCCCAATTCCCGGCGTACCGTAAACGCGACCCCCGCTTCCCTCAGGCGAGCCCCAAATGCCGCCACCCGGCCGGGAGGGCTACGCCGGTACGGGCTGCCGGGGATGGCGTTGAACGGGATCAGGTTCACGTGGGCCCGCACTCTGCCGGCAAGGTCGGCCAGCCGCCGGGCGTCTTCCACCCGGTCATTGACCCCGTCCAGCAGCAGGTACTCAAAGGTCACGCGCCGCCCGCTGGATTCGGCATACACCATGCAGGCTGCCACCAGCCGGTCTACCCGGGCGAGGCGGGCGGCCCGGGGCATCAGGCGTTGCCTGAGGGCATCGTCCACGGCATGCAAGGACACCGCCAAGTTTATGGGTAGCTGTTCGGCTGCCAGCTTCAGGATCCCCGGTACCAGACCGCACGTGGATATGGTAAACGAGCGATAGCTCATGCCCGTGCCGTCATGCAACCGGCGGACGGCCTGGAGCACGGCCTCGTAGTTGTCCAGCGGTTCACCGGTGCCCATCAGCACCACCCGGCTGCTGCGCCTTCCGCCCAGGTCCTCTCCGATCCTGAGGAACTGGTCGATGATCTCGCCGCTGGTCAGCTGGCGCTCCCAGCTCTTTCCCGAAGCGCAGAAGCTACAACCCATGCGGCAACCGGCCTGGGACGAGAGACAGGCGGTTACGCCGTCGCGGTAGCGGAGGGCCACCGCTTCCACCACCAGCCCGTCTGACAGGGCCATGGCATACTTCACCGTGCCTGCTACCGGGTCCTCCCGCCGCTGCCGTACCCAACAGGCATCCAGCCGGGCCCGCTGGGACAGCTGCCGGCGCAAGTCCACCGGTAGGTCGGTCATCTCCTCAAAATCCCGCACCGATTTCCGGTACATCCAGTGCCAGAGCTGGGCCGCCCGGTACGGCGGCTGCCCCCAGGCGATCAGGAGCTGCTCCAACTCATCCCGGGACTGGTCCTTGAGCTGCACCGGCGTTCCCAACTCGGGCTCCCCTCACATTCGTGGCGCGGGCGGGCTCTCCTCTTCGCCGACTTTTACCAACCGGGCCATGAAGAACCCGTCGGTGCCGTGTCGCTGGGGCCAAAGCTCCACGTACCCGGGGCCGGTAATCGCCGTTTCCAGCCCGGCGGGAAGATACGGCCGGGGACAATCCAGGCGGAACTCCGGATGCCGCTCCAAAAAACCCGTAACCACTTCCGGGCCTTCCGCCTGGGTCAATGTGCACACGCTATACACCAGGGCCCCCCCGGCCAACAGGCAGCTGGCCGCGCCCTCCAAGAGCTGAGGCTGGAGGGCGGCCATGGCGGCCACAACTCCGGCGGACTTACGCCAGCGGGCGTCCGGGCGCCGGGAGAGCACGCCAAGGCCCGAGCAAGGAGCATCGACCAACACCCGGTGACAGGCCCACGCCCCCTCCAGTAGCCCGGCATCTTGCTGGGACAGCCTCAGCTGCTCCAGACCTAGGCGGCACCCGTTCTCTTGGACGAGCCTAAGGCGGCCGGGGTTCACATCGTTGGCGATGACCGTCCCGCCTTTCCCCACCAGCTCGGCCAGGTGCGTGGCCTTGCCTCCGGGGGCCGCGCAAGCGTCCAGCACGCGCTGGCCGCTTTGGGCGTCCACGAGCGATACCGCCAGCATGGACCCTTCATCCTGGACCACAAAGTGGCCTTCCGCATACCCGGGCAAGTCCCGGATGCGGCCCGGACCCACCAGCTCCACGGCCGCCGGGTGGTAGAGGCCGGCTCTCCACGCGACCCCGGCCGCCTGCAAGTTGCGGGTAAACTCTTCCACCGGAACCCGGGCGGTGTTGACCCGCACGGTGATGCGGGGCGGCCGGTTGTTCCACCGGCATAGCGC
>DMHJ01000207.1 GCA_003449495.1 Clostridiales bacterium UBA8153 | reverse complement strand
TTTGCTGGCGGGGGTCCGCTAGCTGCCGGATAACCTCCAACTGGTCAGAATGCTGCTACAACTTCTCGGGCTATCCCAGGAGGTCTATCTTGCCTGGATGCCACCTTGAGCCTGCCAAATCTCCTTCGCGAAATGAGCGCTCTCTTACGGGCAAGGGTGCGGAAAATCGGATGCATGCCGGGCCAAGACCCGAGACCCGGCCCAGCGGGCGCGCTTGGCGGCCCATCGGCCCCCGGCTCACCTGTGTCCACCAGTTGTGGCCGGTTGGCACAACTGCGGGACTGGGCTGGGGTGAACCAGAACCGGTTTACCTGCTGGGCTGCCTTGACGGCTGCTCGCAGGCCTCGGCTAGCGGCCACACCCCCTCCCACTGCGACCTTGACCCAGTCTACGGGATGACTGCCAATACCAGCCGGTTCGATCTCACCGAAAGTTTGTCGCGCCAGCCCGGGCCCGGGCGGTTAGGCTTACCCCAGGAGGGGGCAAGGCCCGGACAACCGATCAACGCAGGCGGTCTTTTCCGCTACAGCGTGATCGCTCCGCTGCCAGCCCCGGACCTGTCAGTTGTGGAGCGGGTCCGCCTGTGGCAGGAGCTCCTGGACCGTGGTCTTGGACGGGAGGCCCGACGTTAGAAATTTTATGCTGAGGTAGTTGCATTTCGTAAGAGCGATGGAGTAATATTAGAGTGGTTACTAAAGTAGCGACTAAGGAGGTGGGCCATGGACGTCCACGTCGGCCTGCACGAGATGGGGTTTAGCGACTACGAAGCCCGGGCCTACCTGAGCCTAGTGGAAACCACCGGCGGCACCGGTTACGAGGTCAGCCAGCGTTCTGGAGTGCCCCGCTCTCGCGTGTACGAGGTCCTGCAGAGCCTGGTGCGCAAGGGGATCGCCACGGTCACCCAGGTCGACGACCGGCTGGTGTACCGCCCGTTGCCCCCCGACCTTCTGCTTTCACGCTACCGCCAGCACGTCGCCCGGGTCATCTCCAACCTGGAGCCGGAACTGGCCCGGCTGGCATCGCCCACCAAGCAACACGCGGTGACCGCCCTCTCCGGGTACGAGCCAGCCGTGGCGCGGGTGCGGGAGCTGTGCGAAGCCAGCCGGTTCCGCCTGTTGGTGGCCGGCATGCCGTCGGAACTCACGTCCTTGGCTCCCGAACTGGCCCGGGCCGAAGGGCGCGGGGTGAAGGTGTTCGTCCTGTCCTACGGGGAGTGCCGGCTCCCGGTGGCCAACCTCTTCACCCACCCGGTGTCGCCGCTGCAGAACCTGCAGACGGTAGCCACCGGCCGCTGGCTGGGAGCTGTGTCCGACTACAGCGAGGCGGCGCTGGTCTTGTCCCCCGGGCGGCCCGAAGAAGCCACGGGCATCTGGGGAAAGAACCAGGGCCTGGTGGTGGCCATCACCTTCTGGATCCAGCACGATGTCCAGATGGTGGAGTACGCGAGATTCCTGGGCGCGACCGTCCTGGCCAACGTCCCGGAGGCGGTGCAGACACGTCTCCTGGACATGGTCACGCTGCAGCCGGGCGAACTGGGCAACGTGGTGGAGGCGGCGGGGCTACCCTCCACCCGGGAGACCCTGGAGAGCATCTGCCGGAGGGTGGATGCCGATCCCCTGGCGTTCCAATCCGCCCATGGGCTGTACTGCTTCGACCTGACGGGAGAGGGCGGCGGCAAGCACTATCTCAGGGTGAGCGCCGACGGGTGCCGCCAGGAGACGGAGCCGGGGCCGCCCGCCCTCACCTTGCGCATGCCGGCCCTGGATTTCCGCGCCCTGGCAGCGGGGAGGCTTCCGCCCATCGCCCTTCTGGAGCGCGGGCGGGTGGGCGTATCCGGCGACCTTTCCCAGGCATACCAGCTCCAGCGTATCCTGCGGTACCGGTAGCGTGTCCGTAATCTGGTCCGGGAGGGATAGCAGATGGCAACGGCATGGGGCCCGCCCGCTTACCGGGTGGAAGGTGTGACCAAGGTCTACCCCCGGGGCAAGGTGCTGGCCAACGACGACGTTACCTTTTCCATCCCCCAGGGGGAGATCTTCGGCCTCTTGGGCCCTAACGGGGCGGGCAAGAGCACCCTGGTCAGGCAGCTGGCGGGCCTGGTGGCGCCCACCAGCGGCTGCATCGAGCTCATGGGCCACCGGGTGTCCGGGAACGCCGAGATCATCCCCTACCTGGTGGCGTACATGACCCAGCGCCCCATGGCCCTGGGAGACCTGACCATAGAAGAGGCGCTGGCCGTAACTGGGCACCTGAGGGGCATGTCCCGCCGGGACGCCCGGGCGGCCGGGCGGGCCCTCATCGACGAGTTCAACCTGGGCGGCATCGCACGGAGAGTCATCGGGAAGCTCTCCGGGGGTGAACAGAGGCTCACGGCGTTTTGCATGGTGCTCACCGGCGGCCGTCCCATCCTCATCCTCGACGAGCCCACCAACGACTTGGACCCCGGGCACAGAAAGCAGCTCTGGGATAGGCTGGTGAGTCTCAACAACGAGCAGGGGACCACCATCATCCTAGTCACCCACAACGTGATGGAAGCCGAGAAGGTGCTGCGACGGGTGGGCATCATCAACTGCGGCCGCATTCTGGCCATGGGCACGGCCTCGGAGCTCAAGGCCCAGGTGGACACCAGGATGCGGCTGGAGATCACCTTCAGGCAGGGCGTGGACGAGGAAACCCAGCGTCGGCTGGTGGATGCGTCTGGGCTACCCGCGCCCGTTGCCACCGGGCGGGGACGCTACGCCGTGTGGGTAGACGCGGGTTTGGCCGACCAGGAAATCGGCCGGGTCATAAGCCGCATCGGTTTTGGGGCCGTGGAGGACCTGCGGGTCCAGGCTCCCACCCTGGAAGATGTGTACATCCGCCTG
>DMHJ01000045.1:737-4388 GCA_003449495.1 Clostridiales bacterium UBA8153 | reverse complement strand
TACTTGAGCTTGAGGGAGCGGGGCGACCCCACCTCCCGTAGTTGTCCCTCAGCAATGAAGGCCACCCGGTCACACAGCTCATCCACATCGCCCATGATGTGGCTGCTCAGAAATACCGTGCCCCCCTTGTCCCGGAACTCCCTGATCATGTCCTTCATGATGCGGGCATTGCCGGGATCCACGCCGTTGGTCGGCTCGTCAAGGAACAAGAAGGTGGGCTTGTTGAGCCATGCGCGCACAAAATTGAGCCGGATCTTCATGCCCTTGGAGTATTCACCCGCCTTCTTATGACGGTCCTCCCAGAGGCCGACCCTTCTCATAAGCGGCTCAATCTCGGCGGTATCCCTATACAAGCGCTGGAAGAACTCGAGATTCTCCAGGGCGGTCAGCTTGGAGAAGGATATGGGCATCTCAAAGCTTACGCCCACCTCCTCATAGAACCGGTGGTCGTAACTGGACAGTGGCCGGCCGGCATATTCAACCTCGCCCTCAAAACTGCGCAGCAGCTTGATGAGGATCTTCTGGGTCGTGGTCTTCCCGGCTCCGGACGGACCAAGAAACCCGAAAATCTCACCCCGGTCGATGTGGAAGTCGATCCCGTTCACCGCATAGGCTTTGCCTTGAGGATACCGGTAGCGAAGACCGCGGACTTTCAGCACGCGCATCGACCCTTCCTCTGTTAGGCGAGCTCCCTCCTTACCCCCTTAACCATATGCCGCCCGAAGGTCCATGTCAATGCAGCTGGGAAGAGATGGGAAGCGGCCTCCGGCTATATGTGTTGTAGGAATTCGGCCCGTCGTGTGGGAGGATGGGTGGCGAGCACGGGCCGGCCAAGGGATGCCGGCTGCGGAACTGTAGCTACCCACCGGCCCCGGCCTTGCCCGGCAGCGCCGGGTGCATCCGGGAGGAGCCGGGCGTCGCCGGGCGAAGTAACCCGCAACGCGTGGACAAGGGGGATACGAAGGCTTGAGCCGGGTGCTGATCACCGATGCCACATACACCAACATTAGGGACGCCGTGGACCGGGTGTTCGCCAGCTTCCCGCTACCGGTCGCGGGCAAGCAGGTGCTCCTAAAGCCCAATGTGCTCCGGAGATCGGAGCCCGAAGCCGGGGTGACCACCCATCCCGCTCTGGTCAGGGCCGTCATCGCCAAACTCAAAGTCTTGGGAGCCTCCCGGGTGCTGGTGGGAGACAACCCGGGTGGGGGCGGCCACGCCGGGGGGAATGAAGCGGCCTTCCGTGCCACCGGCTTGTACGAAGCGTCTGGAGAGCACTACACCAACCTGGGCGCCAGCAGTGTCCGGGTCCCGACCAAAAACCGGCTGATGCCCACCATCATGATCTCCCGCGCCGTGCTCGAAGCGGATTTACTCATCAGTCTTCCCAAGTTCAAAACTCACGGGCTTACCGGTTTCTCGTGCGCCGTTAAGAATTCCTTCGGCTTCCTGCCCGGCGGGCAAAAGGGCCAAGCCCACGTCTTGGCCGGCACCCCGTACCGCTTCGCCGAGCTGCTGGTAGACATCTATGCGGTGAGGGTGCCCGACCTGGTGATCGTAGATGGGGTCTTGGCCATGCAGGGGAACGGGCCCGCCGCGCCCGACCTGTACTACCTGGGCAAAGTAGTGGCGGGTCAGGATGGAGTGGCCGTGGACCGCATCGTCTGCCACCTGATGGGCATCCTTCCGGACCTGGCACGCACCGTGACCTACGCCGCCGAGCGTGGACTGGGCGAGGGCGATCTGGCACGCATCCAGGTGGAAGGTGACCTTAGACCCATCGCCGGCTTCGCGTTGCCGGAGCGGTTTTCCGCCCAGGATCCGGCCGGGCTCCATGCCAGGGTCGGGTGGGATCCTCGCCCTCCTTTGCCCAGCTTCGATGCAGGCAAGTGCAACGGGTGCATGACCTGTGTGATGGAATGTCCGGCCCAGGCTCTGACTTGCAACGGGGTACCTCAGGTGAACGCCGAGCTCTGCGTGTCCTGCTTCTGTTGCCAGGAGCTGTGCCTCACCGGAGCGGTCCAGCTGGGTAGCTTGGACCGGCACGGCCGGCCCACCACCACCCACACCCGGGTACGGCAGGCCCCCTAGACCAGGTCGCGCCCGGCAGCTGCCGGGGGCCCGCAGGAGCGGGTCAAGAGGGACGCCGGTGCTCCGACGGTCTGCCGAAGTACTCGACGGCGGCCTCCCCTACCCGGACGGCCTGGCCGGCCGGGGCGAACACGTAGAGGCGCCACAGGCTGCCGTAGCTATCGGCCAGGGCCCCGATGTCCAGGGGTAGCTCCCGGGAGAGCGTTTCCCCGGAGCTCAGGGGGAACCCGGCCTCCTTCATGAGGGTCGGAGGCAGGCAGGTGATGGCTACGTCCTCTCCACCCAGCAGTCGCTCGGTCTCACGGCGCTGCCCGGGCTGCCGGAACTGCCGGAAAAGCTCCTGCCTCTGCCCGGCCGGCACCGTCCTACCGGTGAGCACGTACGCCCGCTTGAACAACTGCCGGCGGTTCACGGCCTCCACCAGCCCGGCCGCCCGGGTTAGGCTAAGCTCTGCGGCCAGCCCGGCATCGGTAAGCTCTAAGAGCCGGAGGAGGGCAAATCCGTCGTCTACAGCCGTTTCCAGTGCCTTCCCCAGCATGGCCTCGGCCGCCAGTTTGGCGTGATGGTAGTAGACCCGCTCCGTAAGGTAGTATCTTAGCCGCAACAGGTTGACCAGCTCGGAAATGGCATCAGGCCTGAACATCCCCTCCCGCGCCGTCTCCACCATCAGCAAGCCGCCGGCCACGGTCAGGTAGCGGTAGATGCGGTCGTCGTAGTTGTGGGGCAGTCCGGCATAGTAGGCGTCGCGGCGCAGGTAATCCAAGAGGTCGGCGTCGATGATGCCACTCACCACCGAGCGGGCCCAAGACGGTGCCGTTCCGGTAAAAATCGAGAGAACGTCATGGGTAAGCTCGGAGCCCAGCACCGTGGCCACCTCGCCGGCGATGGCCTCCCCCATTCGCTCTCCGGTATCATGGCGAGGTAGTAGACCCTGCACATCTTCGAGAAAGTGGCCGTAAGGCACAAATCCCACGTCGTGGAGCAGGGCCGCGACGGCGACGGCCCGTTGATGGTCGGCCACCGGAGCGCCCCGGGCCGCCAGTGCCGCCAGAACGCGCTTGGCTACCGCCAGGGTGCCCAGGGCATGCTCGAACCGCGTGTGATTGCAGCCGGGATAGACCAGATGGGCCGCACCCAGCTGGCGGATGCCGCGCAAACGCTGTACCGGGCGACAATCCAACACCCGGGTCTCCAACGAGGTTAGCTCGATATCACCATGCACCGGGTCCCGGATAACCACAGATGTTACCTCCCCAAAGGTATGAGCATGGCGCGGACCGGTGGCCCCGGTGATACCGGGCCGGACCCCGGAACCGGGCGGCCCTCTTCCCGCGCCACTGCCTGCCACCCGAGCCGATGCCACCCAGTGCAACCCGGTCCGGCCACACCTGACCTACCGGCAGCACGCCGTCACTTGCACCGGGACACCGGCCTCTTCTCCGGCATAATCTACACCATCGCCGAGAGAGGTGCTCCCCCTGCCCTGCGCCCCGCTCCTGCGCCGGGTCAATACCCGGTCGCCCCTGGTGGCGCTGACCTTCGACGACGGGCCCCACCCGGAGC
>DMHJ01000045.1:0-381 GCA_003449495.1 Clostridiales bacterium UBA8153 | reverse complement strand
CTTCCTGCTCGGGCAACTGGCCGCCCGGCACCCGCACCTCAAGGCGGCCATCGCCGGCGCCGGTCACGAGCTCGGAAATCATTCCCACACCCACGCCCGGCTTACCCGCCTGGCTATGTCCGGCATCAGGACCGAGCTCTCCCGGGCCCGGGCCGCCATCGGGCCTCACGCTCACTTCCGGCCGCCCTACGGGGCCTTCAACCGGAGGGTGCAGGAAGCCCGCCAGCACCCTCGGTTACCCGTATCTAGTGCTCTGGAACGTGGATCCCCAGGATTGGTCCGGCATCAGGCCGTCCCCCATCGTGTCCAACGTCCTGGCCGGTATGGCGCCCGGAGCCGTCGTGGTACTGCACGACTTGACCCGGCCTACCGTGGATGCCT
>DMHJ01000066.1 GCA_003449495.1 Clostridiales bacterium UBA8153 | reverse complement strand
TGCTCTTGATATGCTCCGGCCTACCGGGCGCCGCTAGCAGATGATGCACCAAGACGCCGCTTGCTGCGGCGTCTTGGCTGTGATGACCGGTACCCGGGTATGTACCCACCACGGTGCCTGCTACTCTGGGCCGCCTCCTCCTGCGAACACCGGGGTGTATCAATGAGCCATACTCACCCAACCCGGGCAAGCTATATGTGCCCGTATCCTGCCCGTTACCCGACCCGGTGGCGCGCCGGCAGCCAGTGACGAAGGCCGAGTGCCGCCGCCAGCAGGACCATCCCCACCAAATCGGTGGTGACCCCGGGGACGACCATCAGAACGGACGCCATGAACAATAGGGCCCGGCCGGGCCGGGAGACCGGTCCGGCGAACCAACCCTGGGCAGCGGCGGCGAGAGCATAGATGCCTAGCACGGCCGTGATCACAGAGAGGGCGATCTTGCCGGCATTCCCCACCATCAGCAGGGCCGGGCCGTACACGAAGGCAAACGGCACGAGCAAGCCGGCGATGCCGAGTTTGACTGCCAACCACCCCACTTCCGCCATGGGTGCCTTGGCAATGGCGGCTGCCGCATAGGAGGCCAGCGCTACCGGCGGGGTGATCGCTGAGATGCAGGCAAAATAGAAGACGAACATATGGGATTGAATCGGCAACAGGGAAAACGGAGGCCGGATCAAAGCCGGGGCGATGACCGCCGCGGCCACGGCATAGGCGGCGGTGGTAGGCATACCCAAGCCCAGGATCTTGATGACGACGGTTGAGAGCAGCAGAGCCAAGAGCAGTATCCCCTGGGCATAGTTGAGCAGGATGGCCGCCAGTCTGATGCCCAAGCCGGTCTGGCTGACCACCCCTACGATGATACCGGCCGCCGCGCAGGTGCCGATGATGTTGAGGGCCGAGTGCGCTCCGGAGACCAGGGCGCCCATGAGTTTCTTGGGACCCATGCGATGCTTGGGGTTGACCAGGCTCACCGCCACGCAGGAGGCAATGCCCAACAGCCCGGCCCGGATGATGGAAACCCTGGCGAAGACTAGCGCGTAGATGAGCACCACCACGGGCAGGAGCAGGTAGGCATCCTTCAAGACCCGGCGCAAATCCGGCAGCTCCGAACTGGTGAGGCCCCTCAGCCCGATCTTGGTCGCTTCCAGGTCGACCATGAAGTACACCGAGAGAAAGTAGAGGAGGGCCGGGATGATCGCCGCCGCGGCCACCGTGGTGTAGGGCACCCCCAGGATCTCAGCCATCAGGAAGGCGCCGGCCCCCATGATGGGCGGCATGATCTGTCCCCCGGTGGATGCCACCGCCTCCACGGCTCCTGCAAAGCGTGGATCGTACCCGACCCGCTTCATCATGGGAATGGTGAGGCTGCCTGTGGCCACCACGTTGGCCGCAGAGCTACCACTGATGGTACCAAGCAAGGCAGACGCCAGTATGGCCACTTTGGCCGGGCCCCCGCGGGCCCGGCCCGTCAGTGCAAAGGCGAGCTCTATGAAGAACCGCCCGCCGCCCGATGCCTGCAGGAACGAACCGAACAGGATGAACAGCGCCACGTAGGTGACCGATACGAAAATGGGGACGGAGAAGATCCCGTCCAGGCTGTACGCGAAGGTGAACACCCGGGGCCAGCTATAGCCCCGGTGGTAGAAGAGGCCCGGCAGCAAGGAGCCGAAACGGGCATACAGGAGGAAAACCGCGGCTACGATCACCAGGCCAGTGCCGCTGGTGCGCCGGGCCATCTCCAAAACGGCGATGACGGCCACCAGCGCCATGATGAAGTCGGTTCGGGTGGGAACGACTCCCACTCGATGGATGATGTCCCGGAAGTTCACCACCAGGTAGACAAAAGGCACCGCGGCCATGAGCATGAAAAGGTAGTCCACCGGGGCTATGCGATCCTTGGGAGACTGTGGACCCGCAGGATAGAGGGCAAAGGTCAGCAGGGCGCCGAACAACACGTGCCCACCGCGGAGAAACCAGGGATCGATGGGCCTAAACCCCAGCACGTAAATGTGAAAGAGGCTCATGGCCAAGGCAAGCACGGTGACTACGAATCCGGTGTGGCCGGCAAACTGGCGCATACCGGACGTCTCTGCCCCGGCTAGTTTCGCTTCAATGTGCTCGGCTTCGAGCGATACATCGGTCTCCAGCGGCTCGTTGGTCATGGCCGGTCTCCATTCTCGGTTGCGAATGCCTCAGCCACCGCGTCTACCGGGGAGCAGGAGGAGGCAGTAAGTGCGTGGGAACGGTGATTCCACGCTCCCTGAAATACCTTACGGCGCCGGGGTGGTACGGGATCACGCTGAGGCCCACGTTGTTCAGGGATACTTCCCGCGCCGTGGGGTGTACGGCGATGAGCCGGTCCAAGTTTTCGAAAGTGGCCCGGACTACGGCATACACCAGGTCCTCATCCATGTCCTTATGGGTGATGGCCATGTTCCACACTGCAAGGCCCAGGATGTCGGCGGTTTGTGTCCGGTACGTGCCGGCCTTGATGATATGGCGCGCGAAGAAGGGATAGCGCGCGGTGATGGCGGCTACTTCCGCGTCGGTAAAGCCGAAGATGTTCACCCGGTGAGTGGCTTCCAGCTCCATCAAAGCGGGCATGGGGACACCGCCGATCCACCCGATGGCGTCCAAGAGACCATCCCGCATCTGGCTGGTCAGATCGGTGAAACCGGCGTTGACCGTGGCGCCGGGTCGGATGCCGAGGGCTTCCAGGAACAGCGGGAAGTAGGTGGCCGGAGTGCCGCCGACGGGACCTGTACCCACCCGCCTGCCTGCCAACTGCGCGGTGCTGGCAATGCCACTAGCTTCCAGGGCGTACCAGTGGACGCCACTGGAGTACATGGGGAAGATGGCCCGGATGTCCGCGTGCCTGGTCCCGGCTGCCCAGCCCTGGCCATGCCAACCCTCGTACAAGGGAGCGTTGGTGGCAAACCCAAAATGAGCCTCTCTAGCTTGGACCAGACGGATGTTGTGCACCGGACCGCCGGTGACCTCTACCGAGGCCGGTACCCTGACCACATCGGTGATGATCTGGCCCCAGCCTCCGGCCCAGATGAAGTACACACCGCCCACCGAAGCCGAGCCCAGGGTAACTCCTCTGGGCCAGCCGGCCCGGGGATGGAGCCGCTCGTAGATGGGTCCCCCCAGCAGTAGGCCCAAGAGCGCCACTACCGCCACTATCAGGATCAGCCTCTTGCGCTTACTCAATCCAACAGCACCTCCTCTTTGAGATTAACCGGGCGAGCACAATCGCTCCGGTGCGTAGCTAGGGCTATTCGGTGCCGCGGCCGGGTTTCCTGTCTGGAATATTGACCATTATAGCAAGTGGTGCGGATGCAACTAGTCACATAACAAGTATCTGTTGGTGTTGATGAAGCATAACAGTAATATGGTAAACTATCTATCCGCCAAGCGC
>DMHJ01000068.1:4595-4850 GCA_003449495.1 Clostridiales bacterium UBA8153 | reverse complement strand
AGCATGGCGTCCGGCCGGAAGGTACCATCTGGATGTCCTCGTAGGACGCCCAGGCCCACTAGATAGTTGATGTCCGATTCTGCCCGGTGCCCGGCGATATCGAGCAACACCAGAACGGTGCTGGCTGCCGCCAGGCTGGTAGTGCTGAGGATCATGGCCAATACTAGGAGTATGGCCGCGAACCTCTTGCGCGATCTCATTGCTTGTGCATCCCCCTTTATCCTGTCACTGTGTCTTGGTGTGCACAACCACACT
>DMHJ01000068.1:2586-4173 GCA_003449495.1 Clostridiales bacterium UBA8153 | reverse complement strand
GCACTCAGTAATGGCAGGTATTCGACGGTTTCGCCAATCCTTCCTGCACGGTACACCTATGGGCACCCAGGGAACCTCTGGCAGGAACGGTGGCGGGTGCCCTTAGATGAATAATACCTGCGGAGAGGGCGTGGCGGATTTCATACCGGTTACCAAGGTACGCAACCACCGAGCACCACTGCACAACCCGCAGGAAACCGACTGATTCAATCTATGAGCAACCCGTCCCCCATACTCCTCAATGTCTAAAAGTTGGGTTAGTACCTATGCATTCGCCGCGGTCTTCAAAACTCCTGCAACCTCCCGGCCGAACTTTACCGCCATCCGAGAGGCGGGCCAGATCCGCATCTTCGTGGGACATCAGCATCTCCGCGGCCTTCCCCGGCCTCACTCATCGTTTGGCGGGGACTTCCTGGGCCATCTTACTATCCGACGTGCGTGAGAGCGTTTGGTTCCCGCCCCCGCCCCATTTGCACCAGCTGCTTCCGGCCTCAACCACGGTTGAGCTTGGGCCCGATCGGGGTTGGTCCGGTGGCTCCCCTTGCTTCTGCAAACCCCGGAGGCCTTGCCCAGCTTCAACCACATGGGCGCCGCCGCCGGTGCGTCCTCCGGGCCTGCCGCACACCTCTCAAAGCAGGCCCTCTACTTTAGGCCCCGGCAGCCGGTCGCCTGTCCTTCGGGGCAGGCGACCGGACGACGGCAAAAGGAGCCTGAGTTTTCCCAAAAGGTTCACCCGCATTCGATATCGGCCCTACCCCGGCTTGATCGTAACTGCAGACCATGGCCGTTGTCTTGTTATCCTCTTATTCACCGGCACTAGAAGCGCAGGGTGCCCTCGATGACGGTGACGGCCCTTCCCCCCACCCGCACCCGGGTGATGGCCTCATTCTCCAGGTCGATGACCACCTGGATGAGGCTGGGGCGGCCGAGGATGTCTCCCTGCTCCATGGTGAGCAGGACCTGAGGGCCGGTGGGAACTAGGCGGCGCCGGACCAGGTAGGCGGCGGTGGCGCCGCTGGCAGTGCCCGTGGCCGCTTCCTCCGGGATGCCCACAGCCGGCGCGAAATCGCGACAGTGGACGGTGTGGGCCGGGTCCAAGGTATCCAAGGTGAACGCATGCACGCTGGTGACGCCCCAGCTTTGGCAGAGCTTGGCCAGCCGTGGGAAATCGGGCCGTATCGCCCACAGGGCGGCACGATCTCTGATGGGAACGATGAGGTCATAAAGGCCGGTGGAGACGATGGATGGTTCACCGGCGATGTCCGCGTTTCCCAGGCTGGCGACCAGCTCGTCCAGGTGGTGGAATGGCCGGTACTCGGGAACGGTCTGGTCCATCATGACCAACCCGTCCTCGCCCACTGCCACCGTGAGCAGTCCCGCTCGGGTTTCCTGCACCACCAGGGACGGGCGTCCGATGGTGCCCAGCTCCGAGAGAAGATGAAAGGCGGCCACGGTGGCATGGCCGCACAAATCCACTTCGGAAGTGGGAGTGAAAAACCGCACCTTGCAGTCGCCGCCTCGTTCGGGAGAGAAGACGAAGGCCGTCTCCGAGAGGGCCATTTCCCGGGCGATGCTCTGCATGGTCGC
>DMHJ01000068.1:0-2163 GCA_003449495.1 Clostridiales bacterium UBA8153 | reverse complement strand
TACACCCTCCGGCTAGGCATCCCCTACACCGGATGATAGCCCAGGGGGTGGTTCTTCCTGGCCTCTTCCAGCAGTGCGTAGTCCACCCGGGTCTTCTTGGCCAGTCTTTCCTGGAAGAACTTCATGGCCTGCTGGGGGTAGAGGGCGTAAGAAAGCACGTCCTCTTCTTGCTCATAGTAGGGGCCGACGTCCGCCCGGGCCTTGGCCATACCGGGCTCGAGGAGATCGGCGGGCCGCCCGTCGATGGGCTTTTCATCCCCGATGAGCTTTTTCCGCACCTCCGGGTTGACCGGCGCCGGAGAACGCCCGTACAGTCCCCGCAGGTAGTCGCGGGTCTCGTTGGTGGCCATCTGATAGCGACCGGTGAGCACGTTCAGCACCGCCTGGGCCCCCACCATCTGCGAGGACGGTGTCACCAGCGGTGGATAGCCCATGTCCGCCCGCACCCGGGGGACTTCTTCCAGCACTTCGTTCAGCCGGTGCAGGGCGTTCTGCTGCTGCAGCTGGGAAATGAAGTTGGAGATCATCCCCCCGGGGATCTGGTAGCGGATAACGTTGGTGTCCACGGCGGGGCTGACGTTATCCTGATCCCGGTACTTCTTCCGCACCTCCTTGAAATACTCGCTGATCTCCGATAACAGCCCAAGGTCAAGGCCGGTGTCGTACGGCGTGCCCTGCAGGGCGGCCACCATGGTCTCGGCGGGAGGCTGGGAGGTGGCCAAGGCCATGGAAGAGATGGCGGTATCCACCACGTCGGCCCCGGCCTCGATGGCCTTGAGGTAGCTCATGGAAGCCATGCCGCTGGTATAGTGGCAGTGGACCTGGACCGGCAGACCCAGGTCTGCCTTGATGCGTTTGACGATGGTGTAGGCGTCGGTGGGAGCCAAAATGCCGGCCATGTCCTTGACGCAGATGGAGTCTGCCCCCAAGTTGGCCAGGGCCCGGGCGGTCTGAGCGAAGTGTTCCACGTCATGCACCGGGCTGATGGTGTAGCAGACGGTGCCCTGGACCTCTCCCCCGGCTTTCTTCGTGGCGATGATGGCCTTTTCCATGTTGCGTACATCGTTGAGGGCATCGAATATGCGCAGGATGTCGATGCCGTTCTTCACCGTCTTTTCCACGAAAGCTTCGACCACGTCATCGGCATAGTGACGGTAGCCCACCAAGTTCTGGCCGCGCAAGAGCATCTGCAGGCGGGTGTTGGGATAGGCCTTTCTCAGCGCCCGCAACCGCTCCCAGGGGTCCTCATTGAGAAAGCGTAGGCAGGCGTCGAAAGTGGCCCCGCCCCACACTTCCAGAGAGTGAAACCCGACGGCATCCAGCTTGGAGGCGATGGGCAGCATATCTTCGGTTCTCATACGGGTGGCCAGCAGCGACTGGTGGGCATCGCGCAAGGTGGTGTCCATAAGGCCCACCCGCCGCGGTGAACTCTCCATAAAGGATCACTCCTGTTTCTTCTTTAGAAACGGCCGGGGAGGCCGGGAAAGTCCCGGAACATGGGTAAGGTGGCGAGCCCGGCCAGGATCACCAGGACCAGAATCACCAGGACCAGGAGGCCACCGGCCAAGGGTAGCAGCACCGCGGCCACCGCCCGTCCGGTGCTGAGCTCGTGGCACTCGCGCACGGCAATGACGTGGAGGGCGGTGACCCAGGCCGGGAGCACCACCATGAGCAGAAGCCCCCCCACCCACTCTCCCGCCAGCCGGCCCAGAAGGCCGGCCACCGGGACCAACGCGTTGGGTAGTCCGGCAAACCCGGTCGCCGCAAGCAGCGCGATCCCCTTCCCCCGGCCGCCCAAAAGTTCACCGGCAATTTGAAGGAGACCGGCATAGACCGGCCACAGCACTCCACCGAGCAGGGCCAACCCCACGGCAACCGGTGCCACCGGCACCTGCAAGGCCAGGTTGCGGGCGCCGAACGCGGCAGCGAGCACGCCGGCCGTCAGGTAGACCCCTGTAGCCATGCCCAGCGGCCGCTCCCGGCAGATGCGCCGGGCGGTGGAGGCCGGCTGGAACAGCGTGCCGTATGATAGATCCAAAAGGCGCTGCCACCAGGCCTCCCGCAGTACTGGCCCGGCCTCGACCAGTTCTGGATGGGTCTCCATGAGCGGGCCCCCTTCCCCATTGCCGTTCCATTATATCACAGATCCGGTCCGGCCGGACG
>DMHJ01000065.1 GCA_003449495.1 Clostridiales bacterium UBA8153 | reverse complement strand
GCCTCATTCAGGACGGTGGGGGCCGGTGCCCGGCAGCGCTGGCTGGATAGGTCCAACCGCTCCACGTGTGTTTGCAGCCAGGCGGCAAAGTCGGCCAAGGAGGTCAGGTCGGGGAAGTAGAGGAGCAGGTGGTACGGGCAGCGACGTCCCCTCACCTCCAGCTCACATGCGGGCAGTAGCAGGAGCCCGTCGGGTGCCTGGTACCCGCCTCCCGCCACCGGCGCCAGTTCTCCACCGTCCACCAGCTCACGGACCCGGCGAGACACGGAAGGCACCTGCATGTCCACGATGCCCACGACATCCAGACCTTTATCTCTGCGGGCGCTCTGGATCACGCCCTCCAAGGTGAGGTCAGCCGAGGCCGGGATCTTCACCGGGCGACCGTCGGGCGCCGTCCCGAGGTGGACGTGCAAGTCGGCCTTCACCGGCGCGCAGGGCGTAGAGAGTGACTCCGGCCACGGTCTTGGCATCGCTGATCTCTCCGCGCTCGATCATGGTCAAAACCTCGGCTAACGCCCATAGCTTAGCGCGCAGGTCGGGCTCGTCACCGGCGCGCCCGCTGCCCGGCGTCAGGCCGGAGGCATGGTAGATGCGAACCAGTTCATCGGTAAAGCCGGGGGAACTGTGTACGGCAAGGAGCGGAACCAACTCTTGGGCACGGAGGTTCACCTCTTCATCCAGTTCCCGGGCGGCGGCTTCCCGGGGGTCCTCTCCGGCCTCCAGGCGCCCGGCGGGCAACTCCCAGAGCAGGCGGCCGACGGCATGGCGGTATTGCTGCACCAGGTACACCTGACCGGGGGTGGGAGTGGCCACCACCGCCACGCTCCCCGGGTGGACCACCACCTCACGCCATCCTTGCGCCCCTCCCGCCAGCTCCACCCGGTCCACGCGCACCTGCAGAATCCTGCCGCCGAACACCTGCCGGCTTGCGACTACGGTCTCGCCCATGGTTGCCCTCCCCCACCGTCTCGCCCCGGCCCGGCTTCCCGGTTCCCCGGGCCAATCCGGCGCCGGCCGGGACCTGCGGCCGGGATGGCCCCGCCACCTTGCACCATGCACCGGGGCCCCGGACAGGCAATCGCGCCCCCGCGAACGCCCGGGCGCGTTGACGCGTAAGGGGGACGCTGGCACGCCCCCTCCTCGCCTCGCCTATACAGGCGCGGCCGGCCTCCTGGGTAGCGGCAGCAGGCGGGGGACCGGCACGGACCCCGGTACTGCGGCACCACCCGGGTAGCGCCGGCGTCTCACCCGCGCAGCCGCTTGAGCTCCTCCAGCAGCATGCCGTTGAGCACCTTGATATACGTGCCCTTCATGCCCAGGGAGCGGGACTCGATGACTCCGGCCCCCTCGAACTTACGCAGGGCGTTCACGATGACCGAGCGGGTGATGCCCACCCGGTCGGCGATCCGGGAGGCTACCAGGAACCCTTCCAGGCCGGTCATCTCTTTGAACACATGCTGGATGGCCTCCAGCTCGGAGTAGGAGAGCGATCCGATGGCCACCTGCACCGCGGCCTTCTGACGGACTTCCGTCTCCACCCGCTCGCTGCGGACGCGCAGCATCTCCATGGCTACGGAAGTAGCGGCGTACTCCGCCAGGATCAAGTCGTCAGCTGCGAACTCTTCTCCGAAGCGGGCCAGAATCAGCGTGCCCAGGCGCTGGCCCCCGCCGGTCATGGGCACGATGGTGGTGAGTTTCTCCCCGTAAGTGCAGTTCTCGTCCTTCTTGAATACACACCTTCTGCCCTCTTGGGCGATGTTGGCGGAAGTCTCGTCGATGCGCAACAGCTTCTGGCTATAGTCGGGGGGAAACCGGCCGTCGCCCAGGACGCCTTCCTTAACGATGGGACACTCAAACTGGGCGATGAGGGCGTAGCCCAAGACCAAGCCGCTGCTATCCACGATGTATATGTTGGCCTTGATCACATCGCTGAGCACCGCCGCCATCTCACCGAAGTCTACCGCCTTGCCGGCCTGCCGCTGGAGCAACCGGTTCACCCGGCGCGTTTTCTCTAGTAGTGTGGTCAAATCTGCCTCCCCTTCCCGCTTGCCTTCCGGACTCCATCCCTACAGCACGTACTTGGCCAGGTCCCGGTTGCCCGCGATCTCCGCCAGTTTCTCCGTGACTTGGGCGCGATCCATGATCACCTTCTTGTCCCCCAGCTCCGATGCGGAAAAAGCCAGCTCCTCCAGGAGTTTTTCCATCACCGTGTGCAGCCGGCGCGCGCCGATGCTTTCTCCCTGCTCGTTCACCCGGTAGGCGATGTCCGCAATCTCCGCAATGGCCTCCCGGGTAAACACCAGCTCGATGCCCTCGGTGGCCAACAGGGCCTGGTACTGCTTAACCAGGGAGTTCTCTGGCTCCGAAAGGATCCTCACGAAATCTCCGGCCGTAAGCGGGTCCAATTCCACTCTGACGGGAAACCGGCCTTGGAGTTCCGGGATAAGGTCGGAAGGTTTAGACATATGGAAGGCCCCGGCGGCGATGAACAGCATGTGGTCGGTGCGCACCGGCCCATACTTGGTGTTCACTGTAGAGCCCTCCACGATGGGCAGAATATCCCGCTGCACGCCCTCGCGGGAAACGTCCGGCCCTACCATGCCCTCCCGGCCGGCCACTTTGTCCAGCTCGTCGATGAACACGATGCCCAGTTGCTCCGCCCGGTGAATGGCCTCGCCGGCGGCCGCATCGGTATCCACCAGCTGCTGCGCTTCCTCGTTGGCCAGCAGGCGGCGGGCCTCGCGCACGGTCACCCGCCGCTTCTTCTTGCGCTTGGGCAACATGCCCCCGAACAGCTCTGGGAGGTTCACGCCCATCTCGTAGAGGCCGGCCCCCTCGAAAAGACCGGCCATGGGGTTGGTCGTGTCCTCAAGCTCGATCTCCACCATTTCCTCTTCCAGTGCGCCCGACGCCAAGGCCTCCCGGGTCTGTCGCCGCCGGAAGCGGGCGCTCCGCACTTCCTCTTCGTAATCGCCTCGTTCCTCTGCAGGCTCCGGGTCATCCTCTGCGCCCAGCAGGGCCTTAAACGGGCTGGCCACCCCGCTCCTCCGCCTGGGGGTGGGCGCCAGCAGCTCCAAGAGCCGCTCATCGGCCCGGACCTGGGCGCTTTCCCGTACCCTCTCGGCGTATTCGGACTTAACCAGGCGAACGGATGCCTCTACCAGATCCCGCACAATCGAGTCCACATCCCGGCCCACGTAGCCCACTTCCGTGAACTTGGTGGCCTCCACCTTGATGAAGGGAGCATTGACCAGGCGGGCCAACCGCCTGGCTATCTCGGTCTTCCCCACACCGGTAGGTCCGATCATCAAGATGTTCTTAGGCACGACTTCTTCCTGGAAATCCGCCGGGATGCGCTGCCGTCTCAAGCGGTTGCGCACGGCCACCGCCACCGCCCGTTTGGCCGCGGCCTGCCCGACGATGTACCTGTCCAGCTCCGCCACGATCTGCCGGGGAGTTAGTTCCTGCATGCTTACCTCCTAGCCGCCGATCTCTTCGACCACGATCTCATCGTTGGTGAAGACGCAGATGCCGGCGGTGATCCGCAGAGCTTCTTCGGCGATGGCACGGGCGTCCAAGCTGGTGTGCCGGAGCAGGGCCCGGGCCGCCGCCAGGGCGTAAGCTCCTCCAGACCCCACCGCCAGCAACGGCTCGTCCGGCTCGATGACTTCGCCGTTTCCCGACAGCAACAGTAGCCGCTCCTGGTCCAGCACCAGCAGCAGGGCCTCCAGGCGCCTGAGCACCCGGTCGGTACGCCACTCCTTGGCCAATTCCACCGCGGCGCGCATCAGATTACCCCGGGACTCCTCCAGGCGACCTTCAAACTTGTCAAACAGCGTGAAGGCGTCGGCCACCGAGCCGGCGAAGCCGGCCAGCACCCGTCCGTGATAGATCCGGCGGACCTTGCGCGCCTTGGCCTTGACGATGGTGTGCGTTTCGCCCAGCGTCACCTGGCCGTCGCCGGCCATGGCCGCCCGGCCGTCCCGGCGGAGGGCCACGATCGTAGTCCCGTGCAACCCCATCACTCCTTATCCCTTCCCGACCGGGGATGGCTGCGGTCATATACTGCCTTCAAGCGCTGCGGCGTGACATGGGTGTAGATCTGGGTGGTGGCCACGCTGGCGTGACCCAGCATTTCCTGGACCGAGCGCAGGTCTGCCCCGTTGGCCACCAAGTGGGTGGCGAAGGAGTGGCGCAGCGTGTGCGGCGTGGCTTCCCGGACGGGTTGCCCGCCCAGATAGCGCCCGAGGATGCGCCCGACACTGCGGGAGCTGAGGCGCCCGCCCCGGGCATTGAGGAACAGCGCCGCTCTTTGCCGGGACCCGGCCTTGACCACCTTAGCCGCGAGTTGAGGGCGCGCCCAGGTCACGTAATGGCCCAGCTTCTCCAGGGCCACCGAGCCCAGGGGCACGAAGCGTTCTTTCCCGCCCTTGCCGCGCACCTGGACGCAGCCGATGGAGTAGTCCACCGAGCCTAGGTCCAGTCCCACCGCCTCGGACACTCGCAAGCCGGCGCCGTAGATGCTCTCCAAAAGTGCCGAGTCGCGCGCGCCCAGCGGGGTGGTGACGTCCACGGAGGCCAGGAGGCTTTCGACTTCGGCCACTTCCAGGAACCGGGGGAGGGCGTGCCGCCTTTTCACCGGCTCCATGTCCCGGGTGGGATCTTGGCCGATCCGTCCTTCCCGGACGAGGTATTTGTAGAAGGAGCGGAGCGAAGAGAGCTTGCGCGCCAAAGACGAACCGGCGTACCCTTGGCCGTGCAGGTGGCGCAGGTACTGGCCCACTAGCCCACCGGATGCCTCCAGGACACCCCAGCCGGCGCTTTCCAGGAAGGTCAGGTACTGCTTAAGGTCCAGGCCATAGCTTTCCAGGGTGTGCCGGGAAGCCCGTCCGGTAGCCACCAATTCCAGCATGAACTCATCGACCAAGGCATGACCGGCGCCAGGCGCCGAAGGTGCAGGCAACAACACAGCTCTTCCTTCACTATCCGCCGCATATTCCCGTCACCGGGTCTACTCTCCTGGCAGATTGACCGCGATAGCATAGACCCACGCCACTCATCATAGCACCTATCTGCACAAGGCGCAACCACTTCGTCATAATATTGTGACCGTATCCGGTCAGCTTTCCTCGCCGGTCGCCGGCGCCTCCTGGAAGCCACATTCCCGGCGCGAGCAAACGTGGCGGAGCCCCTGCCGCCTGCTCTCTTTCTCCACCAGCTGTGCGCTGCACACCGGGCATACCCGGGCCACCGGGCGGTTCCAACTGACGGCGTCACACGCCGGGTAGCCGGAGCAGCCGTAGAAAGCCCGCCCCTTCTTGCTCCTGCGCTCCACCCAGGGTTGACCGCACTGCGAGCAGTCCACCCCGATCTCTTGCAGCAAGGGCCGGGTGTACCGGCAGGCGGGAAACCCGGGGCAGGCCACGAACTTCCCGTAGCGTCCGCGCTTGATGACCAGGTGACGGTGGCACTCCGGGCACTGTTCGCCGGTCTCCTCATCGCCCAGTTCCAGGCCGCCGATGCCGGCTTCGGCCTCCTCCAGGCTGCGGGCGAAGGGAGCGTAGAAGCCGGCCACCACGCCCTGCCACCCGGCTTGGCCTGCCTCCACCAAATCCAACCGGGATTCCAGACCGGCGGTAAACTCAATGTTGATGATATCGGGGAAATACTGGCGCAGAAGCTCGATGACCAAAAGGCCGAGTTCGGTGGGCCTGAGACGCCGGTCATCCCTGCGCACATAGTCGCGTTGCTCGATGGTGTCGATAATCGGCGCGTAGGTGCTGGGCCGGCCGATACCCTTTTCCTCTAGGACCTTCACCAGGGTGGCCTCGGTGTAGCGAGGAGGGGGCTGTGTGTGGTGCTGGCGGGGTATCAGTTTGACCAAGGCAAGACGGTCTCCCGCCTCCATGCCGGGTAGCCGCTCCTCGCACTCGTTATCTTCATCGTCCCGGCCTTCGCTGTACAGCACCGTGAAGCCGGGGGCTTTGAGCGTCGAACCGGCGGCCCGGAACTGGTGGCATCCGGCACTCAGCTCCACGGCCACCGTATCATATACTGCCGCCGCCATTTCGCTGGCCACCATGCGCTCCCAGACCAGCCGGTACAGGCGGTACTGCTCGCCGGTGAGAGAGGTTTTGACCTTTTCGGGTTCCCTCAGTACCGAGGTGGGACGGATGGCTTCATGGGCCCCCGCCCGCCCCTCGCCCGGCTGCGGCCTGGACTCACCCAGGAAAGCAGCGCCAAACCGCCGGAGCAGGTAGGTCCGGCATTCCCCGGCGGCCTGCTCGCTCACCCGGGTAGAGTCGGTCCTGACGTAGGTAATGAGACCGACCGCCCCCTCCCCCTCCAGCTCCAACCCTTCATACAGCTGCTGGGCCACCCGCATGGTGCGCCGGGCGGTAAATCCCAGCTTGCGCCAGGACTCCTGCTGGAGGGTGCTGGTGGAAAAGGCCCGCTGCGGCAAGCGCCTTCGCTCGCGGCGATATACGGCATGGACCACGAAGGCCTGCCCCGCCAGCTCTCCCATGGCGGACCGGACGGCATCCTCATGCTCGAGACGCCCTCCGTGATGGCGCGCCTCCAGCTCCTCGCCCTGGTCCGTACGTAACTGGGCGCTGAGCGTCCAGTACTCTTCCGGCAAGAAGTCACGGATCTCCCGCTCCCGGTCGCAGATCAAGCGCAGTGCCGCCGACTGCACCCGGCCGGCGCTCAGGCCGGGCCGGAGTTTCCGCCACAGCAAAGGGCTGAGGCTGTACCCCACCAGGCGGTCCAGGACACGCCGGGCCTGCTGGGAATGAACCAGATCCCGGTCGATGGGGCGGGGACGCCCCATGGCTTCCTTGACCACGTCTTTGGTGATCTCGTTGAACTCCACCCGGCAAGGCGTCTCCTCACCCAGCTGCAGAAGTTGGGCCAGGTGCCAGGATATGGCCTCCCCCTCCCGGTCCGGGTCGGTGGCCAGCAACACGCCGTCTGCCTTCTTGGCGCTCTCCCGCAGTTCTTTCAGCACCGGTCCCTTGCCCCGGATGGTGATGTATTTGGGGACAAACCCCTGGGCGACGTCCACCCCCAGCCGGCTGCGCGGCAGATCCCGCACATGGCCCAGGGAGGCCTTCACCGTGTAGCGGCGTCCCAACAGTTTCTCGATGGTCTTAGCTTTAGCCGGCGACTCTACGATAACCAATGGTTTGGGCAACCTACACCATCCTTCTGCCACGACCAATGGCGCGGCTGCACCGCGCCGTCACCACAATATGCAGGGGGAGCAGCCCGCTCAAACGGTGTCCCAGCCTGCCTCGCGGATGGCCGCCACCACTTGGCGACCGCTCAACGCCGATACTGCCCCGCAGTCAAGCAGCACCCCGGGCAGGGCACCCAAGGGCGACCCCGCCTCCCCGGGGACGGCCAGCACCTCGCGTCCCTGCTCCAACGCGAAATCGGCCGGGAGCAGCTCCTGCCCCGGCCACCGGCCGTCCACGATCACCATCCCGTGGGCTAGCCCGGAGATCACCCGGCCACTGGCCCGGTACTGCCGGAGCGACGGCGGTGTCCGGGCCGGGTACTCCGACAACACCATCCCCCGCCTGGCCAGCTCACCCCGCAGCTTTTGGAGCCCGGCGGGCACCGGCCAGTCCAGACCCCAGGCCAGTACCGCAATGCTGGAGCCGCCTGCGGCCAAGGCGCCCCGGTGGGCGACGGCGGCGATCCCAGGGAACAGGCCGCCTACCACCACTGCGCCGGCCCGGGCCAGCTGGTATCCCAGCCGAAACGCCAGTGTCGTCCGGGCCGGGGTAGGATCGAAGGAGCCCACCACCGCCACGCGGAGACCGGGAGGGCACCCGCGTCCCTCCACGAAAACGTGCGCCGGGGGATCGTAGATTTGGCCCAGCAGCCATGGATAGTCCCGGTCGGACCGGGCCAGCGTCCGGGCAACCCTCTCACCCGGGTAGTCCACCAGAGACTCCCCCTGGACCACCGGCCCCCGGCCTATCATAGGGCAAGCCGCGCCGGGAGGCAATACCCCACCGGGGCCCCTTTTCCCGGCGCCGCCCGGCCTAACCGGCCAGGACTTTCTTGCAGGCCAGCGTGAGCTCTGGCACGATCTCAAAGAGATCCCCTAGCAAACCGTAGGTGGCAACCTTGAAGATGGGTGCATCCGGGTTCTTGTTGATGGCCACAATGACATCGGACGACTGCATACCCGCCAGGTGCTGTATAGCCCCGGAAATCCCCACCGCGATGTAGACCTTGGGGGCTACCGTCTTCCCGGTCTGGCCCACCTGGTGCTTGTACGGGATCCAGCCGGCGTCCACCGCCGCCCGGGAGGCGGCCACCGCTCCCCCCAGCACCTGGGCCAATTCCCCAATGAGGCGGAAATTCTTGGGGTCCTGTAGGCCTCTCCCCCCGGCCACGATGACGTCGGCTTCCTCCAGGTTCACCGTCTGGGCGAGCTCGGGGACCAGCTCCACCACGGTGGTGCGGGCGCCCAAATCCTCCTCGCGCACCGGCACCTCCACCAGCCTACCGGCGCGGCCGGCCACCCGCTCCGCCCGCTGCATCACCCGGGGGCGCACCGTCGCCATCTGGGGGCGGTGTTGGGCACAGAGGATGCGGGCCATGACATTCCCGCCGAAGGCCGGACGCGTCTGTACCAGTAGCCGCGTTTCCGGGTCGATGGCCAACCCGGTGCAGTCGGCGGTAAGGCCGGTGCGCAGGCGACCGGCCAGCCGCGGGGCCAGGGAGCGCCCGCCGGCGGTGGCGCCGAACAGCAGGATGGACGGCCGGTATTGCCGGGTCAGAGCCGCCAGGACGGCGGTATACGGCTCATCGCGCAACTCCGCCAATGGCGGGGCGCTGGCCACATACACCACCTGGGCTCCGTGGGCGATCAGCTCACCGGCGAGGCCTTCGACCCGGTCGCCCAGGAGCACGGCTCCCAGTTCCTCGCCTAGCTGCGAGGCCAGCCTCGCCCCCTCGCCCAACAGCTCGTAGACCACCCCGGCCACCTGGCCGCCCCGGTGCTCCACAAACACCCATACCCCGCCGGTGCGCTCAGGTTCGGCCATCCGGGCCTGGGGGCGGCTAAGCTCGATGGCCGCAAAAGCACAGGCGTCCACACAGGCGCCGCACAGATTGCAGGAGGCGTCGATGACGGCCAAAGCCTCGACCATGGAGATGGCGCCGAAGGGGCAGGCACTGACACACAGCTCGCAACCGGCGCACTTTTCCGGAAGTACACGAATGTTTTCCATGGAACGCACCTCCTAGATCATAGCGGCGGCGCGCAGACGCTCGATCAGGACCGCGGCCTGTTCGGCGGCTGTCCCGGCCAACAGCTCGCCCTGTCGGCGCAGCTCCGGCGTGAACACCTGGACCACCTGGGTGGGGGAACCCGTGATGCCCGTCCGCGCCGGGTCCGTACCCAGCTCGGCTTGACCCCAGGTGGGCACTTCAGCCCGTTTGGCGCGCATGACCCCTTTGAGCGAGGGGAGCCGGGGCTCATTGATCTCCTTTACCACGGTGAGCAGGGCCGGCAGCGGCATGCGCAGGACCTCTATGCCTCCCTCCACCAGACGTTCCACGGTGATCTCACCGGCCGTGATGGCGGAAATTTTCCGCACGTAGGTGGCATGGGGCAGGTCCAGTTCCTCTGCCAGTCCCGGCCCCACCTGGGCGGTGTCGCCATCGCTGGCCTGCTTGCCGCAGATGATCAGGTCGGCGCCCCCCAGTTTCTCCACGCCCTTGGCCAGGGTATAGGCGGTAGCGAGCGTATCGGCGCCGGCAAACGCGGGATCGCTCAGCAGGATACCCCGGTCGACCCCCAAAGCGATGGCTTCCTTCACGGCCGCCTGGGCCTGGGGAGGCCCCATGCTCATGACCACGACTTCCCCGCCCAGTCTATCCCGGAGGCGGATGCCTTCTTCCAAGGCGTACATATCGAAGGGGTTGATGATGCTGGGGATGCCCTCGCGGATCAGGGTTCCGGTCTTGGGGTTGATCTTGGCTTCGGTGGTTTCCGGTACTTGCTTGATGCAGACGAGAAATCGCAAGTGCACACCGTCCTCTCCAAAAGCTCCCTGCTGCATTCACCAGACGTGTCGCTTCACCTGCCCGGCACTAGAGATATATCAAGTGGTGGTAGGCAGGATCCAAGTGCTCCCGGCACAAACCCTCCAGCCAGGTCCGGCCGTAGCGCAGAAGAAACGGGAAGGGGTTAAGGACCCTTTCCTGGGGCAATCCCCGGGGAAAGCAGGCCTGCTCCACCCGGTACCACTGCCGGGCTTCCACCTCATCGCGCTTTTCCCAGACCCCATAGGTCCTTTGCTCCAGCCACGCCACCTGCTCAAGGACACGACCGCGGTTTCCCGCCACCAGCTGGCCGTAGCCCGGCTCCTCTCCCCCCAGCGCCGCCTCTAATTCGGCGTAGGCGGCACCGATCGCATCCCGGAGCCGGGCAAAGGAGTGCCGGAGCTGGGCGCCGCCTTGGGCTTCATGCCGGGCCGCCCGGGCCGCTTCCAGCGTCGGCCGGTCCGCCAGGGCCGCCGCGGGAAGACCCAGCCGCCCCACATAACGTCCCACCACCGCATCCACCAGGGTTAGGGGTGCCCGGGCCCACAGGGCGGGGAGCGGGTGACCGAAGCCGGCCAGCACTTCGCGGAGCTGGGCATAATACCCGAGCTCTCCCGGCCCGGTCACCACCGCCAGGGTAGGCAGGACCACACTCT
>DMHJ01000235.1 GCA_003449495.1 Clostridiales bacterium UBA8153 | reverse complement strand
CTCCTCGGTAAAGGCAGCCAGTGGATCCGGCACCACCACGAAAGGTACGATGGGACCGGGTTTCCCGATGAACTGGAGGGCGAGGACATCCCCTTGGGGGCCCGCATCATCGCCGTGGCCGATGCTTACGATGCCATGCGCTCCACCCGGCCGTACAAGCCCGATGTCACGCCGGAAAGGGCCCGGCAGGAGCTGCTCGAATGTTCGGGCACCCAGTTCGATCCGCAGGTGGTTGAGGCCTTCCTCAGTCTTCTGCCCAGCCGGGAAGCCCAAGTGGAGACAAGGGGCCATTGAGTATGCTCAAACTATACTCACCCGGTCTCCAGTGGACGCTGGCGGTGATGTCCGGGCTTTCCGTCTGGCTGTTGTCTGTGGGATTCCCGCGGGTAGACACCGGGCAGTTCTGGGCATGGGCCTTCCTCTTCACTACCGCCCTCTTGGTGTCCCAGATCCCGCTGTCCCCACGATGGCGCGGCATGGCCACCGCCTTAGTTGACGTGCTGGCGGTACTGGCGGTGGGGGTCTGGTCGGCCCTATATGTGGCGGCGTTGGCGCGGCTGGCCAGCGCGCTGGTGAAGCCTGGCAACCAGCACTCCCAGCTGCCGTTCCCCCTGGCTGCGGAGCAGGTGGCTGCGGCCACGCTGGCCACCTACGCCTACGGGCTTACCCTGCACGCTCTGGCGCCGGTGGCCCGGCCGTCCGAGGCCGCCCTGGCTGCCGTCCTCAGCTACGGCCTGGCGCGCGGTGCCGTGCATGCCGTCGTGGAATGGCAGCGGTTCCAGCTCAGGCCGGCTGCCGCCTGGCGGCGGCAGTTCACGCGGCTGGCGTGGTCTTATAGTGCCGGGGCGTTAGGTGGGGTCCTGGTGAGCAAACTGTACCCATCTAGCGGTATTCCCATCCAGGGCATCCTCGCCTTCATGGCCTTCTCGCTGCTGACCATGTACACCACCCGCCTGGTCGGCCGGGGCCAGGTGGCCTACCGGGACACCCTCTATGGTCTGGTGCAGGCCATCGAGGACCGGGTATTGGCCCAAGCTGCCACCGCTTTGGAGGTGGCCGGGCTGGCGGCCGCCATCGGCTGCAAGCTGGGGTTGGATGATGAGGAAATCACCACGTTGTACCTGGGCGGCCTGTTGCGGGACATCGGCATGGTGGCAGTCTCCGGGACCTCCGGTCCCGGCCCGGCAGGCGATACCGGGAACGCCCGCCGGTGCCGGCACCCGATCGCCGGTGAGGATATCGTCAGGCAGGTGCCCCACCTCAAAGCTTGCCTCCCCATCATCCGGTACCACCATGAAGCCGCCGGACCCGGGCCAGATCAAGGTCTAGCCCAAGAAGAGTGGCCGCTCTCGGCCCGCATTGTCGGCTTGGTGGACAGGTACGTGACCGGTTACCGCCGGCACGGCGACGGGCTCCCGCCCGCCCAGGCCTTGCAGGCGCTGGCCAACACCATCCCGGTCCGCGACCGCGGCATCTATGCCCGGTTGGTGGAAGCCGCTCTTGAGCGGGAGAGGTGGGGAAGCCGTGTTTTTGGGCGTCATTATGCTCTCGGTCCTGGTAGCGCTGGCCAGGAAGGGAAGCATCGCCCGGCTGGGCAGCATCTACTTTAGGGCCTGGCCCGTCCTCATGCTCGCTGCCGGACTACGGCTGGCATTGGGGCTGGCAGCAGGACGGGTGGAACTGCCACCGCTTATGGCCGCAGGCGTCTACCTGGTCTCCTACGCCTGCGTACTCTACGGCATCTACGCCAACCGCCGGTTGCCGGGCCTGCCCGTGCTGGGGGCGGGAGTCTTCCTCAACGCCCTGGTCATCTTCGCCAACGATGCTCGCATGCCCATCTCCACCCAGGTCTTGGAGCGTCTAGGCTATGCCGGCGAAGGCATAGCCGTCTCATACACCCACCAGCTGCTGCGGCCGGATGCCCGGCTGCCTTACCTGGCCGATGTGTTGACCCTGTATCCCATGCTAAACAGCGTGTTCAGCATTGGTGATGTCTTGATCGCCGCCGGCCTGTTCTGGGTGATCTACGCTACTATGACGCGTACCTCTTAGCTTTCCTATCGCGACGGGAATTGCCACTTGGTCTCCGGGGATGTTATCATGATGTGCGCAGCTGCTCGTACCTGTGCTTGAGTTTTCCCGACTATCACCGGAGGGGGAAGTCGATGCTCAAAGGCCTCGCCGCTTGGCTCAATGTGAACGAGCGCGAGCTCAAGAAGTATCGCCCGCTGCTTAGCCGGGTGAACCAGATGGAACCCGACATGCTCGCGATGTCAGACGGCGAGCTGGCCTCCCTGACCGGCCGGTTCCGCCAGCGCCTGGCCTCTGGAGAGCCTCTGGACGGCCTGGTGCCGGAAGCTTTTGCCGCCGTGCGGGAGGTGGCCCGGCGGAGCCTGGGGGAGCGGCCCTTTGACACCCAGGTGCTGGGCGGCCTGGTACTGCACCAGGGGAAGATCGCCGAGATGAAGACCGGGGAAGGCAAGACATTGGCCGCCACCATGCCCGCCTATCTCAACGCCCTGACCGGCAAGGGCGTGCACGTGGTCACTGTCAACGATTACCTGGCCCGGCGTGACAGCGAGTGGATGGGGCAGATCTACCGTTTCCTCGGGCTGGACGTCGGGCTGATCATCCACGACATCCCGGTGCAGGAGCGCCAGCTCTCTTACCGGGCCGGCATCACTTACGGCACCAACAACGAGTTCGGTTTCGATTACCTCCGGGACAACATGGTGTTCAGTGCCCAGCAGATGGTGCAGCGCGAGCTGCACTACGCCATCATCGACGAGGTGGACTCCATCCTCATCGATGAGGCTCGTACCCCGCTTATCATCTCGGGCAGTGCCGAGCAGTCCACCGATCTCTACCGTAAGTTCGCCGCACTGGCGCGCACGCTTAAAGACGAAGTCGACTATACCGTAGACGAGAAGGCCCGCACGGCGGTGCCCACCGAAAGTGCCATGGCCAAGACGGAACGGGCCATGGGCGTGGACAACCTGGCCGAGCATCTGGATCTGTCCCACCATCTCATGAACGCCCTTAAGGCTAAGACCTTGTTCCGCCGTGACCGGGATTACGTGGTGAAAGACGGGCAGATCATCATCGTGGACCAGTTCACCGGACGCCTGATGTACGGGCGTCGATATTCCGACGGCCTCCACCAGGCACTGGAAGCCAAAGAAGGGGTCAAGGTGGAGCGGGAGAGCCAGACCTTGGCTACCATCACCTTCCAGAACTACTTCCGGATGTACAAGAAACTCGCCGGGATGACGGGCACCGCCCTCACCGAAGCCGACGAGTTTCACAAGATCTACAAGCTTGAGGTGGTGGCCATTCCCACCCACCTGGAGATGATCCGGGTGGACCATGCCGACGTGGTGTACCGGAATGAGCAGGCCAAGTTTGAGGCGGTGGTGGAGGAAATCTGCCAGCGCCACGCTACCGGCCAGCCGGTGCTGGTGGGAACCATCTCCATAGAGAAGTCCGAGCAGTTGTCGGGTATGCTGGAGCGGCGGGGCATCAAGCACCAGGTACTCAATGCCAAGTTTCACGCCAAGGAAGCGGAAATCGTAGCCCAGGCCGGCCGGCCGAACACCGTGACCATCTCCACTAACATGGCAGGCCGCGGTACCGACATCGTGCTGGGGGGTAACCCGGCCTACGCGGCCCGGGAAGAATTGCGGCGCGGGGGGTATCCGCCCGAGGTGGTGGCCGTGGCTAGCGACAAGTTCACTTCTGCCGACGAGCAAGTGCTGGCGGCCAGGCAGGAGTACGCCAGCCTCTTGGTCACCGCCCGCCAGCAAGTGCAGGTAGAGCGAGGGAAAGTCCTGGCCGTAGGCGGGCTGCACATCATCGGTACCGAGCGCCATGAGAGCCGCCGCATCGACAACCAGCTGCGCGGCCGTTCGGGTCGACAAGGCGACCCGGGGTCTTCCCGTTTCTACTTGTCCCTGGACGATGACCTCATGCGGCTGTTTGGATCCGACAGCATCGCCGGCATCATGGATCGCATCGGGTTTGACGAATCAGAACCCATTGAGCACAAGCTGGTGTCCAGAGCCATCGAGAACGCGCAGCGCCGGGTGGAAGCCCGCAACTTTGAAGCGCGCAAGCATGTCCTGGAATACGACAACGTGATGAACCGGCAGCGGGAAGTGGTGTATGGGTATCGTCGTCGTATGCTGCAAGGTGAAGACCTGAGCGCCCACGTCCAGGAGCTTATTGCCGATGTGGTGGAGGGCCTGGTGGCCGTCTACGCTCACGAGGGCGGGCATTCCGAGGACTGGAACCTCCCGGGACTCATTGGCCACGCCGAGTCCTTGTTTCTTCCCAGCGGGAGCCTGAGCCCCCGGGACCTGGCCGAAAAGGAGCGCTCCGATCTGGTCGAGCAGCTGGCGGCCGCCGCCCGGCAGGCCTATGCCGAGCGGGAGTCCCAGCTGGGTCCGGGGAGCATGCGCAACATCGAGCGGGTGGTGCTCCTGCACGTGGTAGACCAGCACTGGGTCAACCACCTTACGGGCATGGACGAGCTGCGGGAGGGCATTGGGCTACGGGCCTACGGTCAACGAGACCCCTTGCTGGAATACCAGTCGGAAGCCTACGGCATGTTCCAGAGCATGCAGGAGCGCATCAAAGAGGACGTGGTCAGGTACCTGTTTCGCGCCCGGCTGGAGCCCAAGGAGGAGCCTCTCCGGCGTGAGCGACCTGCGTCCCATGCGGCAGGGCAAGCGGGCCGGTCCACGGCCCAGCGCCAGCGCAAGGTTGGGCGCAATGACCCCTGCCCGTGCGGTAGCGGCAAGAAATTCAAGAAATGCTGCGGGAGCTAGTAAGGAGATGGTCTTGTGTACGAGGACAGCAAGCGTCGCTGGCAGGAAGCCGGGGTCAGAATCGGTCAGCTCGGGAGGTCCCTTTGACGTCCCTGATCTGGAACGCGAGCTGAAAGAGCTGAATGCCCGGTTGGAAGAGGCAGGTTTATGGTCTGAACCGGGCAAGGCGCAGGGAACGGTCAGGCAGGCCGCGCGCGTCAAGGCCAAACTGGAGGCATACACACGCCTGCAGCTTCTCTTGGGCGAAGTGGAAGCCATGGTTGCGCTGGGCGAGGAATCCCAGGACCCTTCCTTTGTGGGCGAGGCCGATGGCTGCCTGGACCGGCTCGAGCGGGGCATCCACGATCTGGAGTTGCGTACTCTGATGGGGCACAAGTATGCGGCGCACGACGCCATTGTGTCTCTGCATGCCGGAGCAGGCGGCACCGAAGCCCAGGATTGGGTGGAGATGCTGTTCCGGTTGTACACCCGGTGGGCGGAGCGCCGGGGCTATGCCTGGGAGATACTGGACAGTTTGCCGGGCGAAGAGGCCGGTCTGAAAAGCATCACCTTCCAGGTGAAAGGGGCGTACGGCTACGGGTTCCTCCGTCCGGAGAAGGGAGTTCACCGCCTGGTACGGATTTCCCCATTTGACGCCTCTGGACGCCGTCACACGTCGTTTGCCTCGGTGGAAGTGTTGCCGGAAATAGAAGAGGACGATGCGGAAATCGCCCTCGACCCCGACGACCTCCGTATCGATACCTACCGATCCGGGGGGGCCGGGGGGCAGAACGTCAACAAGGTCGACTCGGCCGTCCGCATCACCCACCTGCCCACGGGCATCGTGGCTACCTGCCAGAACGAGCGCTCGCAGCACTCTAACCGGGAAAGCGCCATGCGCATCCTACGGGCCAAGCTGGCCCAGAAACGGGACCAGGAACGGCAGGAGGAGATCAACCGCCTGCGCGGCAAGCACCAGGAGATCGCCTGGGGCAGCCAGATC
>DMHJ01000102.1 GCA_003449495.1 Clostridiales bacterium UBA8153 | reverse complement strand
CAGCCGGCTCTCCCCGGAGCTCTGCCACCCCTGGGATGGGTAGACCGCCCACGGCCGGCCGCAGGCGCCAACAACTGGACCCGTCGCTCACTCCATCCCCGTAACGGGAAACCTCCGCACCCCTACACTGCGGGGAGGAGGAATTCCGGTGGGGGCGGGAGAAGCACGCTACCGGATCCTGCCGGGACAGGCCGAACGGTCACGCCGGCTGCAGCGCTACGGCAGGTGTTCCCCCGGTGAAGCTGGGCGGTGCTGGTATGCCCCGTTGCCGGTGAGAGTGCCAGTAAACACCCTTCTTCAGGTTTACCGTTCCACCCGGCGTGATACAGTGACCGCCGGCAGCACGAGACCGGAACCAGCACTGCTGAGCTTAGGTAGGTGGCTTGCCATGGTGTCCCTGGATTCGCTATTTAGCCCCGCCTCCATTGCCGTCATCGGCGCCTCGGCTAACCCGAGCAAAATAGGCTACGTCCTGGTCGACAACATTATAAGCAGCGGTTATGCGGGCTCGCTATACCCGGTGAACCCCCGGGAGAAGGAGATCTTGGGCCGGAATTGCTATGCAGAGCTGGGAGAGATCCCGGGGTCGGTGGAAACGGCAGTGCTCTCGGTGCCCGCCGGTGCCATTCTGCCTGCCGTGGAAGCCTGTGGGAAGAAGGGCGTCTCCAACCTGGTGGTGATCACCGCCGGGTTCAAGGAAGTGGGTATGGAAGGACTGGCTCTGGAGAGGCAACTCACTGCCACCGTCCGCGGCCATGGCATGCGTATGGTGGGACCCAACTGCCTCGGGATCATGGATACCCATACCCCCATTAACGCCACCTTCGCCCGCAACTTCCCCCTCCGCGGCCATATCGCCTTTATTTCCCAGAGCGGGGCCTTGTGCGTGGCCATTCTCGACTGGAGCCTGAGAAAAGGCATAGGGTTTTCCCGCTTCATCAGTTTGGGGAACAAGGCCGATCTCAATGAGGCCGACTTCATTGCCGACGCGGCGAACGACCCCAACACCCGGGTCATCGCCTGCTACCTTGAGGATGTCGCCCACGGCTCTGCCTTTCTCCGGGCTGCGCAAGAGGCCAGCCGCACCACTCCTGTGGTTATACTCAAGTCGGGCACCAGCATGGCCGGTGCTCACGCCGCTTCCTCACACACCGGAGCCCTGGCGGGCAGCGATGTGGCCTATGAAGTGGCCTTCCGCCAGACCGGCGTGCTGCGCGCCCACACCATGACCGAGCTGTTCGATTTGGCGGCGGCCTTTGCCACCCAGCCCATACCCCGGGGTAAGCGCGTGGCCATCGTGACCAACTCGGGAGGGCCCGGCATCATTACCACCGACCAGGTCGAGCATAGGGGCCTGCACATGGCCCGCTTCCAGCGGGAGACCATTGCCGGGCTACGCGCGGCGCTACCGGCCGCAGCCAACTTCTTCAACCCGGTGGACGTCATCGGCGATGCCGACCATGACCGCTACCGTCAGGCCCTGGATCAGGTACTGGCCGACGAAGGCGTGGATGCTGCCATCGTCCTGATGAGTCCTACCGCCGTGATCCGCTCGGAGGCCGTGGCCCAGGTGGTCATAGATGCCGCCCGGCGCCATCCCGACAAGCCCATGGTGGCATGCTTCATGGGCGGTGAGGCGGTGGAGGCCGGATCTAACCTCTTGTTTCAAAACGGCATTCCCTGCTATCCCTTCCCCGACCCGACCGTCGGCGCCCTGGCCGGGCTCAACCGCTACCGGGAGCTACGCGAAGAAGTGGCGGCCGCTGTGCCTTGGGAAATCGAGCGAGTGAACGAAGCCGCAGTGTGGCAGCTCTTCAGCAGCGTCAAACGGGATAACCGGGTGGTGCTCCTGGGGCCGGAAGCGGCCCAGGTAGCCGAGATCTATGGCATCCCGGCCGCGCCGTCCTTGCTGGCTACCACGGTGCATGAGGCCGAGGCGATGGCGGGGCGGCTGGGCTATCCGGTGGTTATGAAGGTTGCCTCCCCGAACATCCTGCATAAGACCGATGTGGGCGGAGTCAAGCTGGGGCTCGCCTCACCGGAGGAGGTGCGTAAGGCCTTTGCCGATATCATCGAGGGAGTGCAGCACCATATGCCCACGGCGCAGGTACATGGGGTCGAAGTGCAGAAGCTCATGCCCAAGGGCATCGAGCTCATTGTGGGTATGACGCGGGATGTGCACTTCGGTCCCCTCATCGCCTTTGGCTTGGGCGGCATCTACGTCAATCTCATCAAAGACGTGTCCTTCCGGCTGGCTCACGGCATCTCCCGCGCTGCCATCCAGGCCATGATCGATGAGACCAAGGCCCAGACCCTGCTGCGGGGGTTTAGAGGGGCGCCGCCCGCCGATGTGCAGGCCGTCATGGAACTCATTGCCCGGGTGGCCCGGCTGGTGCGGGATTTTCCGGAGATTTCCGAGTTGGATGTCAACCCGGTGTTTGCCTACCCGCGGGGCGTCTGCGCCTTAGACATCAAGATCACTATCTCATAAGGGGTGTAGGCAGTGAAAGGCATTTTTGTCAGCGGCCGGTATGGCAGTGGTAAAACGGCGGTTTGCCTGGCCATGGCCTTAAAGCTACAAGCTGAAGGGCACCAGGTTCGCTACTTCAAACCCCTGGGCGTGATGCCCGCGGTGGTGGGTCGCGAGGATGAGGACGTCACCCTTATGCAGTCGGTGTGCGGGTGTGCCCTCCCCCACCAGCAGATCGTGCTGATGCATTCCGGGCCCCAGTATCTCTCCCGTTACCACCGGGGCGAGGAATACCAGGCCAGCATCATCCAAGCCTACCGGGCCCTGGCCGCCCACAGCGATGCCGTGATCGTGGAAGGCACCACCTTTCTTCATATCATGGCCAGCCTCAGCCTAGATGCCCCGACCTTGGCGCAAAAAATGGGTGTGGGCTGCCTGCTGGTGAGTTCCGTGGAAGACGACTACACCGTGGACCGGGCCATCCTGGACTGCGCCTTCATCCAGGCCAAAGGTGCCCGCCTGGTGGGGGTCATCTTCAACAACGTGCCTCGGCCGCTCTTGGGCAAGACCGAAGGGGTCTACCGCCCACTTCTGGAGCAACGCGGCATCGCCGTCCTCGGCGTGATGCCCAAAGACACCATCATCGCCGTACCCACCGTGCGGGCCTACCATGACGTCCTGGGCGGCGAGATTCTCACCGGCGAAGAACACCTGGAACTCTTGGTAGAGGATGTGTTGGTAGGCGCCATGAGCCTGGAAGGTGCCCTGAGCTATCTAAGAAGGGCCCCCAACAAGGCCTTCATCACCGGCGGCGATCGGGCTGACCTGGCCCTGGCGGCCCTGGAGACCAGCACTTCGGTGATCATCCTCACCGGCGGACTTTACCCGGACGTACGGGTGATCTACCGGGCTGCCGACAAAAAAGTGCCGGTGATCTTGGTCCACCACGACACCTATAGCACCATTGAGAAACTGAGGGAAGTCTCGAGGAAGATACGCCCCGGCGATGCCCGGGCCATCAATGCCGCCAAGCGGGGATTCGAGGCCCATGTGGATTGGGCCAGGCTCAAGGAGCTGATGCTGTGTCCCTAGGTGGGGAGTTTCCCGCCCGGCGCCGGGCCGCTACCGGCGCTCCGGCCAGCCGGGGGTCACCCGGCCCGCCTGGGGCCCAAGGGCGTCCTCTGCGCGCCGCCAGCGCAGCTGCCGGCGCCGTATTTCCAGCGTTTCCACGCGCGCCCTCAAGGCCGCGGGCCGCTCATCGCCGAGGGGCAACGCCGGCCGCCCCTGCTAGTCATCCTGCCGTAGGTGTATCCCCTTCCCGGCCGCAAGCTGCCGGGTCCGTCCCGTCACGGATGGCTTGAGCCTCGGCTTCCAGCTCTTCCACCGTCTCTACTCCCACGGTGCAGCTGCCGAGGTCGCCGCCCTCACCCTCCCCACTACCGTGGAAGTCCGAGCCACCGGTGACGCACCAGCCGTGCTCCTGGGCCAAGCGCAGGTAGTGGGCCACGTCGCCCAGGCCGTGGCATGGATGGTAGACCTCCAGGCCCCGCAGTCCCTGCCGGCCCAGCTCCCGGATGACCGGGTCGGATGGTCCAGAGCCGGGATGCGCCAGCACCGGGACTCCGCCTGCCCGGCGAACCGCGGCAACTGCCGCGGTGGGAGTCAGGCGGTGGCGGGGGATGTAGGCGGGGCGACCCCGCGCCAGGTAGTTTTCCGGAGCTTCCAGAGGTGACCGGACGTAGCCCCGTTCCACCATAGCCCGGGCAATGTGGGGTCGCCCCAGCACGCCGCCGCCCGCGAGTTCCACCACGCGCTCCCAGGCGACGGGCATACCCAAGGCGCTCAGGCGCTCCAGCATGCTCCGGGCCCTTACTGCCCGGGCTTCGCGCAGGGGGGACAGCAAGGCGTGGAGCCAGTCCAGCCTGGACATGGCGTAGCCCAGGAGGTGGATTTCGCATCCGTTCACCTCGGTGCTGATCTCCACCGCCGCCAATACGCGCAGGCCCAGTTGGGCTCCCCGGGCCCGGGCGGGCTCGAAGCCCAGCACCGAATCGTGGTCGGCGATGGCGATGGCCGCCAGACCCCGCCTGGTGGCTAGCTCCACCACCGCTTCCGGGGAAAGGAGCCCATCAGAGGCATGGGTGTGCACGTGCAGATCGGCCCGGCCTTTGCCCACCGCCATCCCCCGCTTGCCGTGTTTACGGCCCTAGTCTATGCTCGCGCCGGATGGGCCCGCCTGGAGGGGCCTGCTTGGGAGCCATGGCCACCAGAAACACCAGTTCCTCGGTGCCGCAGTTCAGGTAGTAGTGGGGCACCAGGCTGTTTAGGAAGATGCTGTCGCCCTTGGTGAGGAGATAGGAGGATTCAGCGAGCATGGCCTGCATGAAGCCGGTGAGGACCAGCACGCATTCCTCACCATCATGGGATAAGAACTCGGATGAAGAGGCCACACCCGGCGGCAGGCTGGCGATGGCCACCTCGAGGGTCGCGGAGGCGGGCGGGCACAAGAGCTCGTAAGCTACCGCCACGCCGGGGTGCTTGATGAGGCGACGCTCGGCGGACCGCACCACCGGGCTCCCTTCCCCGGTATCCAGCAACAGGTAGAAGGCGGGGATCGCCAAGGCCTCGGCGATGCGTTGCAGGGAAGCAATGGAGGGGCTGGCCACCCCCCGTTCTACCTGGCTAAGAAAGCTGGGGGTGAACTGGGTGCGCCCGGCCAACTGCTTGAGGGTCCACCCGCGCCGGCGCCGGGCCTGCTTGATGCGGGGGCCTACCAATCGCCATCCCTCCTGCGGCCAGCTTCTGGGTTCCCCTTCACTTCGCCCGACCATTTGGATGTTCCTGCCACGGAAACAAAGCCCACCTGTCTCCAGGTGGGCGGGCGATCAGGCCAAACCCCTTCAACGGGGTCCGACCAGCAGTTTGATGGCGGTCCTCTCTTCACCGTCGATGAGGATGTCGGTGAAGGCGGGCACGCACACCAGATCAACCCCGCTGGGGGCCACAAACCCCCGGGCGATGGCCACGGCCTTCACGGCCTGGTTGATGGCCCCGGCCCCGATGGCCTGGATCTCAGCGGAGCCGCGTTCCCGGATCACACCGGCAATCGCTCCCGCCACGGCGTTGGGGCTGGACTTCGATGAGACTTTGAGCACTTCCACCATGTGGATACCTCCCCCTGGTGCATCCCGCTAGGAGCGCTGGGTCAGCCCCGGTCCCAGAAAGCGCAGCTTCAATTTTACTAGCAATTCTGCCTGCGCGCAAGGTACCATTGCCTACCATGGCTACTCCCTCCAGCACATGGCCGTCATGGAAGTGGCCTTTCCCGCCTCCACCTCCACCACCGCCGCCGAGAGCTGCCGTTTACCCCGTGCCACCTGGAAACGAGAAGGTACTTGGGTGCGAAAGCGTTCGATGATGATCTCTCTACTAACGCCGATCACCGACTCGTACGGGCCCGTCATCCCCACGTCAGTGATGTATGCGGTCCCGCCCGGCAAGATGACTGCATCGTTGGTCTGGACATGGGTGTGCGTGCCGATGACCGCGGCCACCCGGCCGTCCAGGTACCAGCCCATGGCCACCTTCTCCGAGGTGGCCTCGGCATGGAAGTCCACCACGGCGCAGTCATAGCTACCGGCCAGATCCGCCAGCGCTTGGTCCAGGGCCCGAAAAGGGCAGTCCAGCAGCTGGGGGAAGAACACGCGCCCGGAGGCGTTCAACACGGCCACCCGGGTGGAATGCACCTTCACCACCACGGCGCCGGCGCCGGGCACACCCGGGGGGTAGTTTAGGGGCCGCAGCAGCCGCTCCTCGCAGTCGATGAAATCCAAGACCTCGCGTTTGTCCCAGATGTGGTTACCCGAGGTGAGGACATCCACCCCGAGGTCGAGGAGTTCATCGACGACTTCCCGGGTGACCCCCATCCCCCCGGCGGCGTTTTCCACATTGACCACCACCAGATCCGGGCGCAGTTCCCTTCTGATCCTCGGAAAGCACTCGGCCAGGTAAGCCCGCCCGGGTTTGCCGATAATGTCACCTACCAGTACCAATCGCATGGCACCGCGGCAGGGCCTGCCCCACCCTGCCTCCCCTTTCCCGTCTCACCTGTTGTGCACTATTCCCCTAGACTCAGAAGCGGGGCCGCTGCCCCGCTTCCTCGCTTGCCCCGGCCTATTTGTTGAACACGACCACCTTGCCATCCTCCCGGAAGGCCGTGAGGTTGCGGCTCTGCTGGCTGAGGCGCACGTCCTCCAGCATCTCGGCGATGAGCTCCTCCTGCACCATCTTTTCTTCTTCGTACATGACCTCGCCGCCGTCCGCCGCCAGCACCTGCCCGAACTCCTCCCGCACTACCGCCACCATCAACGAGATCTCGGCCTGGGTCAGGCTGGTCACGTCCCTGGTCAGCTGGATCACGGTAAGCCCGGGGTGACGGGCCCGCTCCACCTTCACCGTGCCCGTGGGCCGGCCTTCCAGGGCATTGAAAGCCGCCAGAGAATCCTCCACCCGGGCCGCCAGTTCCCGGAAGGCCCGGTTGGAGAGCGCCCGGGTCAGCAGGAATGTAAAGTTAATTGTGGTATGATCGAAATCCACGGCGGCAACTTCTGGATAGCGCACCAGCACGGATACGAGCAGATTCACGGTCTTGGACGTCGATTCCCGGGGCGCGCGTTTCACGACTATCCCACCTTCCCTGGAGGACCGGGCGGAACCTTCTCCGCGCTCGTAAAGAATCCCTGCCGCAAGAAGTCAAGGCCGCAGGCGCAGTCCGTACCCGCCGGGGCCCTGCTTTCCCTACTTGGCATACTCCACCGCCCGGGTCTCGCGAATCACCGTTACCTTGATCTGGCCGGGGTAGTCGAGATCCTCCTCCACCTTTTTCACGATCTCCCGGGCCAAGCGTACGGCAGAAAGGTCATCGATGCGCTCGGGTTTGACCATGATGCGGATCTCGCGTCCCGCCTGGATGGCAAAGGCCTTATCCACGCCTTCAAAGGAATCGGCGATCTCCTCGAGTTTCTCCAGGCGCTTGATATAGGCCTCCAGCGTCTCCCGGCGCGCCCCCGGACGGGCTGCAGAGATGGCGTCGGCGGCCGTCACCAGAAAGGCCTCTACCGACCTGGCCTCCGTATCCCCATGGTGGGCCTCCATAGCGACGATGACTTCCGCCGACTCCCGGTATTTCTTCAGCAGACCTATGCCGATATCTACGTGGCGCCCTTCTACTTCGTGGTCCACGGCTTTGCCGATGTCGTGGAGCA
>DMHJ01000191.1 GCA_003449495.1 Clostridiales bacterium UBA8153 | reverse complement strand
CCATGGTCTCCGCTCCCCCGCTGGTCACGGTCGCTACCCCGTCGATGAGCATGTTGCCGGGGCCGGTGTCAAAGGCCAGGACCTGCTCTGGCCCTCCCCCGGCGGGCAAGTAGGTGAGGTTGGCGATGCCGCCGATGTTCTGCACCACCCGGTGCAGGCGGTCATGGGAGAAGAGGAGCCAATCTGCCATGGGCACCAGCGGGGCCCCCAGACCGCCGGCCGCTACGTCCCGGGCGCGGAAGTTGGCGATGGTGAGCACTCCGGTACGCTCGGCAATCACCGCAGGCTCACCGATCTGGAGAGTGGAGCGAGTCTGCCACTCACCCACGGCGGCGGGAGCAGGCTGGTGCCAGACGGTGTGACCGTGGGAGCAGATGGCCGTCACCTCCTGTAAGGCCAGGCGGCCGGCGCTCACTACCTCCCGGGCGGCGGCAGCCAGCAGCTCACCGAGGACGAAGTTGACCTGGCTTACTTGGTCCACTCGCCCGCTGCGGCAGTCGGCCAGCCGCAGCAGCTGCTGCCGGAACCAGGGAGGGTAAGGGACGGTAAGGTGAGCGAGGACCGCCAAGTCCCGGCCCCGGCCCCGGTCCGACACCCGCACTGCTGCAGCGTCAATGCCGTCGCAGGAGGTACCGGACATCAGACCCACCAGGATACGCTCGCCGGGGGCGCCAAGAGCTACTCCGGCCATGGTGGCAGCCTTCCCTCCGGTGGGATTTCCCAGGCAGTACCGGCTACTTAGCCGCCCGAAGCCGGCGACAGCAGCACTACCTCTTCCCCATCCTGGGGCACGTACTCCCGGGAGTGCCGCTGGCCCCCGGCCATGACCGCCATAACCAGGGAGGGGTTGACGGCGAGATGCTCTCTAAGTATTGCCTCGACGCTAAGCGGTCCGGCCAGCTGGACCTGGTAACGCTCGGCACGACCCGGAAAATACTCCCGGGCGTGGCCGTAGACCAGCAGGGTAACCTGCACAGCTCGTCCCCCCCTTCCCTAACTTAGCTTCGGTCCCAGAGTGTCCACGACAAACTGCAGCCCCAGCTCTTGCAGTTTCTCCCGGGTGGGTAGTCCGCCCTCATCCCATCCCCGGATCCGGTAATAGCGGTCCAGCAGCTCGTCCAGCTGGGGTTTGGGGATGAGCTGGCCCTGGGCGGGCCCGTCGGGCACGGGCTCTTCGTAGAACCGGGGCGGAGGGTAGTCAAAGGCACGCCCGTAGTGGTCGATTTCCCGGGCGCTGAAGGCCCGGGTCAAGTTCCAGATGCGCTCGGAAACCCGGAGCAGGTCCTGCCAGCTGTAGTTCCATCCGGTCACCAATGGGAAGATGGCGGCGTAGTTTTCCAGCTCGAAGCCAATCTCCACCCAGGGGAACCGGCACAGGCCCAGGACGTCAAAGAGCGGCCGGATGTGCTGAAGCTCCACCACCTTCTCGGCTTTGCCCTCCAGGGACTTGCGGCCCATGGCCACGTCATAGGTGATGGCCCACGAGCGGTTGTGGTGGGCGCCCACGTCGGCCGTCATGTAGGACAGCATCATGGCCGGAGCATAGCGCGCATCGTAGCCGCTCCACTCCAGGCCCTTGACGTGGATGGCGAACTTATCGGAACCGCCCTTGATCACCGCCGCCGCCACCTTCACGCCTTCGGCCAAAAGGTCGCCGATGCCCTCCCGGCGGGCAATCTTCTCCAGGAGAAACACCAGGCTGTCCAGGCAGCCCCAGGCCAGCTTCCGCCCCACCTGCGCTTCGGTGAGCAGGCCCTTCTCATAGCATTCGATGGCAAAGGCCACCACGTTGCCACCGGAGATGGTGTCCAACCCCAGCTCGTCGGCAATGTAGTTGGCGTATCCCACTTCCTCGATGGTGGCCACGGCGCAGTTGCCGCCCATGAGGGCGATGGTCTCATACTCGGGGCCTTCTACGTAAGCCATGCCCCGGGGCACCTTCACCTTGGAGTACTTGCCGCAGGGGATGGGGCAGCCGAAACAGCCCTTGTCGGTGACGAGGATCCGCTCTTTCAGCTTGCGCCCGTTGATCTCGGTGTGCTGTGGGAAGTAGGTGGTCTGGAAATTGCGGGTCGGGAAGGCCCCCACTTCATTCACCCAGTCGGTGACCCCGGCCGTCCCATAGGGGGTCCACTCCTCAAATCCCGGCTTGCCGAAGCACACCTCATACATCCTGCGACCTTCTGCTTGGGCGGCCCGGGCATCGAATACCGGTATGTCCTTGGAACCACGGATGGCCACCGCTTTCAGCCGCTTGGAGCCGAACACCGCACCCACCCCGGTGCGGCCGGCCTGGCGGCCGAAGTCGTGGGAGATGCACGCATACTTCACCAGGTTCTCGCCGGCCGGGCCGATGGTCATGATCTGGAACGCTTCGCCCAGCTCCGCCTTGAGCCGGGCTTCCGACTCTATGGCCCCTTGGCCCCACCAAGGCGTTGCGTCCATAAAGCGCACCGCATCGTCCTCGATGACCAAGAGGCAAGGCTGGGGTGAACGGCCCTGGATGACCACCCCATCGTAGCCCGCGCCCTTCAGCTCGGGCGCCAAGTGTCCGCCGATGTTGGCGTCGCCGTATCCTCCCGTGGCCGGCGATTTCGCCCCCAGGTGCAGCTTGCCCCCGCAGGGCAAAAACAGGCCGGTGAGCGGCCCGGTGGCCAAGACCACCCGGTTTTCCGGCCCCAACGGGTCGGCGCCGGTGGGGACTTCATCCCAGAGCAGGCGCGCCACGAACCCCCGCCCGCCCAGATACTCCCGGGCCAAATCCCCGGGCAAGGGCCGGGTCTCCCATTGCCGGGAGGTCAGGTCCACGTACAAGAGACGGCCGGCATACCCCGGCATGCTGGTGGTCACTTCCTCGACACCTCCCCGTGGAGATCGTAGACGGCCTGGCGCGGGCAGTAGCGGACGCACTCCCCGCACAGGATGCACTTGATGGGCGTGGACAGGTCGGGGTGGGTGAACATGGCCTCCTGCGGGCAGCTGGAAATGCAGAGGCCGCACAGGTTGCAGATCCTCTCGTCAATGATGTACGCGTTCTCCCGCCGGGTGATGGCCTCGAGCGGGCAGACCTCGGCACAAGTGCCGCACTGGCTACAGGTGATCACGCTGTACCTGCCCGGCGCCGGGAAATGCGCGGCGATGCCCAGGGCAGCCTTCTTGGGGTTTACCACTCCGTACACCTGCAGGGAACACGCCACTAGGCAGGTGCGGCATCCGGAGCATAGTTCATCCCTGGTGGCCAGGAGCAATGGCGACACCTCCTCTAATCCACAGCTGGGGAATCAGACCACCGATGGTTCCACGATGAGCTGGCCGCGGGCAAACCGCCCGGCATCCAGACCCGACACGTCCACCGGAGGGGTGTGTCCCAGGATGAGGGCGGCCAGGATCTCCCCCACCACCGGGGCCAACATGAACCCATGGCCGCTGAATCCCACGGCCAGGAACAATCCCTCCAGCGCGCCGGACCCACCCAGGATGGGCTGGCGGTCCGGAGAAATGTTGTATGACCCGGACCACTGCCTGACCACGCGTAAGTCCGCCAAGGGGGGCAAAAGCTCGGTAACCCGGGAGGCCACCCGCTGCAGAAACTGCCACGAGTGCCCGGTGTCGGTGCCCCGGGGCTCGGCCGGGTCACCCAGACCCATGACGAAGGAGCCGTGGGGCGTCTGCTGGCAGTACAGGTGGCGCGCAAACGACAGCACCATGGGGCCCAACAGCGGCGCGACCGGTTCGGTCGCCAGGATCTGGTGACGCTCTGAGTACACCGGCAGCTCCTCTCCGGCCATGCGCCCCACCTCGCCGGCATAGGCACCGGCGGCGTTCACCAC
>DMHJ01000070.1 GCA_003449495.1 Clostridiales bacterium UBA8153 | reverse complement strand
CCGAACAAATTCAGGCCCAGCACGAAGACAATGATGGCAAGGCCTGGGTACAGGGTCATCCACGGGGCCACGCTGATGAACATGCGACCGCCCGCCATGATGTTCCCCCAACTGGGAACCCAGGGAGGCATCCCGACCCCAAGGAAACTAAGGGCGGCTTCTGACAGCACCGACGCGGCGAAGATAAAACTGCCCTGGACGATAATGGGGTCTAGACAGTTGGGCAGAACGTGGAAGAGTATGATCTTCCAGGTGGGGGCTCCGGCAGCCACGGCTGCCTCGACATAGGGCAACTCGCGGACACTGAGCACTACCCCGCGCACAACTCGCGCCACTCTAGGTACGGTGACGACGGACAGGGCGATGACCACGTTGGACAGGCGGGCTCCCAGCACGGCCATCATGGCGATGGCTAAGAGCGTGGTGGGGAAGGCCATGAGACCGTCCATGAAGCGCATGAGGATCTTGTCCACCCTGTCGAAGTAGCCGGAAACCAAGCCCGCAAAAACGCCGAGAAGATTGGAGAAGATCACCACCAGGCCACCCACGAGAAGAGATACCCGGGAACCCCACAACACCCGGCTGAAGACGTCTCGACCTACATCATCGGTCCCCATGCGGTGTACGGGACCGGGTGGCTGCAGACGCCGCATGGGGTCTAGCTCCAGCGGGTCAAATGGCGCCACGGCTGGGGCGATGAGCGCCAGAAGACTTACCGCCAGCACCAGTACCAGTCCCAGGGTCATGACCCGGCTCCGCCGCAGGATCTTGAGGCCCTGGGCTACCGTCGACATGTTCCGGGGGGCGACGGAAATAACGCTAGTCTCCGCCATGTTCAGCCTCCTTTACAGGTACTTGACCCGGGGGTCGAGGTAGACGTAGAGGATATCCACCACCAGGTTGACTACCACAAAGACGGTGGCGGTGAAGATCAGCACACCCTGGATGGCAGGAAAGTCTCGACGGGCTATGGACGAGATGACCAGCCTGCCCACTCCCGGCAGGGCAAACACGGTTTCCACGATGATGGCCCCGGCTATGAGACCGCCTACGGTCATGCCCACCATGGTCACCGCGGGGATGAGAGCATTCCGGAACGCATGGGACAGGATAACGCTCCGCTCTTTGAGCCCCTTGGCCCGGGCCGTCCGGATATATTCCAGGTTGAGCACTTCCAGCATGCTGGAACGGACCATGCGGGCGATGGGTGCAGCGCCAATGAAGCCCAGCGTGAGCGAGGGTAGAAACAACGACCGCAGGTTGGCCACCACTCCTTCGGCCAGCGGGACATACCCGGATGAAGGAAACCATCTCACACCTAGAGCCAACAGCCAGATCAACATAAGTCCCAGCCAGAAACTAGGCATGGATAAACCCACGAGGGAGACCAGCATCGCAGCCTGGTCAATGGTGGTGTTCTGCTTCACCGCCGCGATGATCCCCAGTATCACACCCAGGACTACCGAAATCAGCAGCGCATAGAGAGTCAGCAAAAGGGTGCACTCGAGGCGGTCCATGATGGCCGTGAGCACCGGTCTGTGCAGGAAAAGGGAGTATCCGAGGTCACCCCTGAACAGCCGCCCATACCAGCGCACCAGCTGTACCAGGATGGGCTGGTCTAAACCCAACTGCCTCGTCAAGAGCTCCACGTCCCTGAGGTCGGCTTCTTCGCCCAGCATGAGCGCCACCGGATCACCGGGGGCCAGATGTATGAGGAGAAAACCCACGGTTGCTACTATAAGCAACGTAGGAATCAACGTCAGCAAACGGTTGAGGATATATCCTTTCACGCCGCTCCTCCCATCCCCTACACACTGCTTGCCGGCGGCGATTGCCGCCGGCAAGCGCTGCTCGTGCGCTCAGACTGTCTATCTATCGATCCAGACGTTCCAGAAGAAGTTGGCTAGCATGCCCGCAAAACCCGTGACTTCTCTGCGGTGAATGTGCAAGAGGAAATTATCACCGAACTTGATGGCGGGCACATCCTCCCAGAACAGGGCTTGGACCCGGCCGAATAGCTCGTGGCGCTTGGTGAAGTCCGTCTCCCTGCGGATCTGGGCCAGAAGATCCCGCATCCGCGGGTTATCATACCAGCCGGGCCAGACCGGGCTCAGGACCAAAAAGAGCACCGGGTCCCAGGTGACGCCAAAAGCGGTACTGAAGACGTCCCAGAGCGCAGGATTGGCACGGCGCGCTACCAAGGTGGCCCAGTCTACCACTTGCAGGTCGATGACGAACCCGGCTCTCTCCAGCTGTCCCTTGGCCACCAGGGAAATGGTGTAGTATGCGGGATACTCCATGGTAGTTAGCCAGCGTACCGGTTGGCCCCGGTAGCCCGCCTCCGCTAGTAGCGCCCTGGCCCTGGCCGGGTTGTTTTGGTTATACCATTGCCTTCCGGCTTCATGGAAGAGAGCCTGCTCCCGGAACATGATACCGTGGCAGAGTCGCCAGAAGGCCGGGTGACCGTAGGCAGCCTTCATGATCGGCTCCATATCTAGGGCGGCTAGGAAGGCCTGGCGCATGCGTACATCGGTGAACATGCCCTCCCTCTTGTTGAACACAGCCGTGGGCCAGCCGCTGGGCCTGATGATGCGGGTAACGATATCGGGCATAACCCTGAGCCGTTCATACTCGTCTGGGGCTATCCACTCACCGACATGGTACTCGCCCGTCTGGACACCGGCGATGCGGACCGCAGTGTCGGGCACCGGGATGAACAGAATCCGGTCCACGAACGCGGTGCGGTTACCACCATAGCCGTTGGGGCGGCCCGGGCGGGCCGAGTAATCGACAAAGCGGTCGAACCTGATGTGCCGGTCGGGCTCAAACTCTACGAACCTAAACGGGCCGGTACCGATGAAACGGCGGAGCATCGCGTCTCCTGCCTCATCAATGACGTCCTTGGGCATGATGGACGCCTGGACGGAGCTCAAGAACCGGGGAACCAATGCCGTCGGCTCGCGAAGGGTCAACACCACGGTGTACCTGTCCCTGGCCACTAGGCTTGTCGTAATCTCGAACAGGCTACGGCCCCAAGAGGTGAGCCTACCGAACCGGTTGACAGACGCGACCACGTCCTCGGCCGTCATCGTCCTGCCGTCATGGAACCTGACGCCCCGGCGGAGGTTGAGCGTCCACACCATGTTGTCAGGGCTGGCAGTGAAGGTGTCCACCAAATGCGGGATGGGGTCATAGTTCCTGTCCAGGGTAAACAGCGGCTCAAAGGCGTGCCACATCGAATTGATCGTAACGGTAGCGGTGGTCCTCATCACGTCTAACATGGGCGGGTTGCCCATGATGGCGACCCGTAGTGTACCCCCAAATCTGGGCGTCCCCACCGGTTGCCCTACACCGAAGGCACTCCACGCCAAGGTGAAACCGCTGATCGGATGGGGCACGTTCGCCACGGCGTGAGCGGCCATAATGGCGGCATCCCCGCGGGTAGCGTGCCTTCCGGGGGCGAAGGCCGGTACTCGAACCGCAGTCAAGATACCTGCCGTCTGAGCCACCGTTATGTAGTTGTCCGGCCACCTGAGGCCGGGTGCCGGGTGTAACCCCGTCGCTTCCACCAGCATCTTGGCGAACTGGTCATAGGTTACCCAGTCGTCCGGGCGGAAGGTGCCATCACCGTGCCCGTGGACGATGCCGGCGTTGCGGGCTAAAGCGATGAGTCCGCTCGCCCAGTGGGTACCCGGCACATCCGTGAAGGGCGAAGTCCCCACCAGCGCCTTAGCCTCACTGTCCCCGCCGTACCTGGCCCAGATGATGATCTTCACTGCCTCCGCCCGACGGAGATTGGCGTTGGGCTGGAAGGTGCCGTCTGGATGCCCGTGCAGAACTCCCAGGCCGGCCAGGTATCTGATGTCCGTCTCGGCCGGGTGCCCTCGGATGTCGGGCAACGCCGGAGCGGCGTCTACCACCGCCATGCTGGTAGTGCTGAGAATCATGGCCACGACGAGCAGGATGGCCACGAGCCTCCACTTCGTTCTCATACTTGCACATCCTCCTTACTTGTGAACGCACTGTGCATGAACCATACCCATGGTCTCTAGCTCTCCTCCTCCAGTACCTGGGCACCCCTCCTCTCGCGGGGCTGGCCCACCGCCCCCGAGCCGCAGGCCGATAGATTTCGTGTCCCCTTTCCCCCTTTCCTTCCGCGCCGACCAGAAACTCGCGCAAGAGCACCAGGTCCGCGGGGTGGTACTCGAGGTCCTCCCAGTGCCGGACTACCCCCCGGCCACGGCTCCTCGGGCGCAGGTGCGCCCGACTCTCTACCCGTCATCTCCAAGGTCATCTGCCCGCTGGTCTTTTGGGCCATCACTTGCCGCGGAACCCGGCATGCGGGCGGCGAGGCCTTGATCCGAGTTCCAGGAGCGGTCATCCCGGTTCGTGTTCATCTGCAACCTCCTAGGTGGGCTTGCCCCGGTATGGTGGACACCCGGGACCTGGTAGTGCAGGGATAGGAGGTGTTCAGATGGCAGGAGCTAGACCGCCCGGCCGCGGCCTGCCGACTCCGCCGGACCTTCGCGTCTTCGCCAAATCGGGCGCTCCTGTGTTGCCTTCGGCGTAAGCTAAAACCCTCCGCGTCCGCCACGAGCCGATCTCGAAGCTGTATCAGTACTTCAGGGTGCGCGTGACCCCTAGGGCCTACAGGATTCTCCGTCTACGCTTCGCCCGTCTTGTTCGGCTCCAAACCGCTCCGCCACGGGCGCAAGACTCGATGCGGGTGGATGGCTAGCCCTTATTCCCGGCGGGGACAGATACGTCGAGATTGGCTCGGCACAACAACTGCTGAGGCCAGCCTGGCAAACACCAGCAGCATGTTTCTTCTGCCCCCCCCGGAATTCCTTCTTCCCGCAGTGTTAGAAGACAGCAAATCTTCTCATTATCAGGCCAGGGATTGGCAGTGGGGTACGGGGGGCGCCGGAGCAGGCACGGCCGCCTGGCGCGGGGTGGATGGCGAACGCGAGGGGGGGCCTGCCGAGCTCTAGCTGCCGTCGTTGAGCAAGCCCGGGCGGACCCGGCCGCAAGTCCGGTCGCTCCGGTCGTCAGGTTCCGATCAGCGCGGGCAGTCGCTGGGGGTTCACCACCAGCATGCGGTTCTTGGCGAGCTACAGCGCCGGGCTGGTAGATCCGTAAGAGAGCAATGGCAGGCTTGCGCAGGGTGGCCATGGCCCACGGCGCATGGTCGGTGCAGATGCAGTAGTGGTCCTCGTCGTAGGTCACGTCGCGGATATAGCGCAGGACCTCGATCAGCCAGTAGCCGCGGACCAGGGCGAGGACGCGGGCCTCGTCCGCCCGGTCCGCAGATGGGCTGAGCATCCCGTAGCCGACTTCGCGCCGCTGGCGGCCCCTACGTTCCCGGTTTTGCGCTTTAGCCGCAAGGTCTGGGCCGCATAGAGGGACAGCGCGGCCAACTTTCGTGTCCAGGTCTAGCGGGTGCAACTTAACGTTACTTGCGGCCAGCGAAGGCCTGAGCGACCTCTACTGCAAGGAACTGCGCTGGCCGGGGCTGCACGCTGGCTGCCGGGAATGGCCCGGGAGGCCTCGACCGGGGCATCGCTCCCGCCGAGTTCCTCCGGAGTTGCCCGGAGCAAAAGCCGGCAACACCGGCCCCAAAACCGGAAGCGGGCGGCCAAGTTCCCGGCCGTCAAGACCCTGGACGGTTTCGCCCTCGCCCGTCTGCCGCACCTGAGCCAGGCCCGGATCTACCAGCTCACCCGTTACGAGTATATCATAAAAGCGATACCCCAGTTGCGGACGATGCAATCCCGGCCGGGGCCGCCACCCGCCCGCCAACGTGCACCCGCGCCCCCGGTTGCCCGGTACCCCGGTGCGCCTAACCGTGGAGGTGTCTTGCCGCCACAAACGTCAAACCGCGCTCGGTGAGGGCCCGGGCGGTGCGGTTCACCGCATCATGCTTATCGAGATAGTTGCGCTCCAAGTGGGCCATATCGCCCGCTGCCATGATTTCCTCTTTGGACCGGAAGTAGTCCAGGATGTCCGAAGGATGCTCGCGCGCTGCCTCGACCGCTACCTCGCCGCCTTCGTGCTTGGCGGAGACGTTGGCAACCTGGGTGGCCAGCTCCAGCAGCTCCTGGCGGCGGTCGTAGGGCTGACGCACGATGCTCTTATACGCCTCGATGATGTGATGCTCCAACCGTACCCACTCCTCGAAGCCCAACCGCTTTCGCGCCAAAGCGGAGAGCTCTAAGGTGCGGTTATTCACCGAGTTGCTGGGGTTGAGACCGGTGATGGGAGTGGACCCGTCCGGGCGGGCGAAGATACGAGCCATGAGAAACGTCCACAGCAGGAAGTAGGGATTGTCGTGGCCCGCAAACACGGAAATCTTGAGGGAAATGTCTACTCCCAGCCGGTAGAGCCAGAGGGACAGCAGGATGGTGCCGAAGTTGAAGTTCAGGACCGCCGGCACTCCATACTCGGTGTAGTAGTAGAGGAACTCGCGGATCCACTTGAGGGCATACTCATTGGGCTGGCCGATGCCGGCAAAGTAGCCGGTAATGGTGGCCGGACCTCCCAGGTGTACGTTGGACCCATCGGTGCCTTTGGTGTCCAGGGTCTCAACGTAGGTCGCCCCGATAATCTGCATGGCAGCGGCCACCGCCGGCAGGTCGCCCTGATCGGCCTCTTGTTCCTGCATCCTGCGCACCCGGATGTAGCGCCCCGGCATGAGCTCCTGGCGTTCCAGGGCCTGCTTGGCCTCGGCCACCAGCCAAGGAAAATACTGGAGGGCGCTGATCTCCAGGGTCACCGGCCGGGACTGGTCAAAACTCATGGTGCCGGCTCTGTCCCCCAGCACCCGGCGGCGATAGTCGTCTACGGTGATGAAAGCCCTCTGGTCACGTTGCTTTATCAGCCATTCCACGTCGCCGAGATACGGGGACTTCATGTCGCGTAACCGGGCCATGAGCTTGGGTAACTGCCGGGCCTGCCGCGCTTTGGCGTTGATCTGTTCGGGGGTGCCAAACTCGTCGATCACCGCCAGCAGATCGTTGACCAGAGGGTTCTCAGGGTCGAGCAGGAAATCGTTGATAACATCCAGTGCAGTGGCGTCCAGCCGGAGGCGCTCCCTCATGCTCCTTTTCCCTCCCTAGCTAGGTTCTGCAGGCGGGCAAGCTCGCCGGCCTTCATGCTGTAGCAGTGCTCGGCCGCGGGGAAGCGCCCCTGCACTACCTCGTCGATGTACTCACGAAAGGCCCGCAGGATGATGCCGTTGAGATCCGCGTACTTTTTCACGAATTTGGGGGTGAACGCCTCGAAGAACCCGAGCATATCGTGGACGATCAGGAGCTGCCCGTCGCAGTGGAGGCCGGCACCGATGCTGATGATGGGTATGGAGGCGCGCTCGGTGATGAGCTGCCCCACCTCCGGGGGAACCGCCTCCACCAAGATGGCAAAGGCTCCCGCCTGCTCCAAGGCCTTGGCATCCTCCACCACCTGCCACGCCGCCTCGGCATCGCGCCCCTGGGCCTTGAACCCCCCCAGCTGGGCGATGGACTGGGGGGTGAGCCCCAGGTGTCCCATTACCGGGATGGTGGCCCGGGTGAGGGCTGCCACCACCTCGGCGACGTTGCGGCCACCCTCGAGTTTGACTGCGTCGCACCTGGCCTCGGCCAGGAAGCGTCCGGCGTTGCGTATCGCCTCTTGGCTGGATACCTGGTACGACATGTACGGCATGTCCCCGATGAGGAAAGCCCCCGGTGCCCCGCGGCGGACGGCCTGGGTATGCACCACCATTACGTCCATGGTGGCGGGCAGCGTACTGTCGTGGCCCAGCACCGTCATGGCCAGGGAATCGCCGACCAGGATGATGTCGACTCCGGCCTTCTCCTGCAACAGGGCAGTGGGGTAGTCGTAGCACGTGAGCATCGTGATCTTCTCGCCCCGTGCCTTCTTCTGAAACAGATGCGGAATGGTGACCTTTTCCCGCGCCAAAGCCATTCCCCCTCGTTCACCCGGCCCCCCAGCAACGCCACACCAGTTCCGGGCGCTTTCTCATGGCAGGGTTCGCCATCCGGCGCCCGTCTCCTGCCGGGTCCTGGGCCGTCGGGAGGCCATCGCCATCCAGCCGGGAAGGACGCGCCTCCGGACGTAGCGGTGACCGGTGGGGAATGGGTCTGCCCGGCGTGCACCGGGACGGGCCGGCTCTACCCCTAAGACCGGCAGCTGTCGTCGATCCGGTGCAAACCGGCCACCGCGCCGTGCCATGCCGGGACCCTCGCCAGCAGCGTTAGAGCTCGGTCTTGACCCCTCCCCAGTTGAGGAGCCCGAGACACCCCACACCGATGGCTGCCGCCACCGCCAGGGTGTGGTAAGGTGCGGCCAAGTAGATGGCTGCACCGACCCCCGCCCCGGTGACGGCCGGCCGGGCCAGGGCCCGGGTCGGTCTGACATCCATGCGGTTGAGCGCATTGACGGTGCCGGGAGTCTCCATGGCCATGAAGCCGGCCAGGGCCAGGATGGCAAACAGGTGCACGCCCAGCTGGGTCCAACCC
>DMHJ01000195.1 GCA_003449495.1 Clostridiales bacterium UBA8153 | reverse complement strand
TAGTACTACACTCCCAGTTGCGGGTCTTGGCCGGGCAAGCCGGCTTCTGACCTGCAGGAGCCTGGGTGAGGGCGTGGAATTTCCCGGTGCAGGTGAGACAGTGAGAAGGAACGCGTGATCCGGGGTAGGCACCTGGCAGAGTCTGGGAACGGCAACCTTCAACGGCTCGATTCGGACGAAAGAGGGGGTGGGCGGCCGTGCAATACCGGCCTTTGCCCGGGACCGAGCTTAGCTTGTCCACGCTGGGGTTGGGTTCCTACGGTTTGACCGGAGTCTATGGCCCGCCCGATCCTGCCGGGTTCACGCAACTCGTGCACCGGGCCTATGACCTGGGAGTGACGTTCTTTGACACGGCGGCAGGCTACGGTCAGGCCGAGACCGTCATGGGCCGGGCGGTAGCGCCCTTTCGCCAGCAGGTGTCCGTCTGCAGCAAGGTAGCGCCGGGCAAAACGGGCGTCCTCACCGCGCAGCAGCTCGAAGAAAGCTGCGAACAGAGCCTACGCCGCCTCTCTACCGGCTACATCGACCTCTACCTCATCCACTACGACGCCCCCGCCACTCCCGTAGAGGAACTGGTGCTGGGCTTGGAGAGCCTGAAAAAGGCGGGGAAGATCCGGTACTACGGCGCCGGTCACCTGTCTGCGGAACGCCTGGCCAGCCTGGTGGAGCGGGGAGCCGTCTCGGCGCTCTTTGTGGAGCTCCACCCGCTCTCTGTCGACCGCTACGCGGAGGTGGCACCCCGGGCGGGCGGTGCGGGCCTGATCGGGTTCAGCGTCACCGGCCGCGGCCTCTTCACCGGCAGGTATGAGCCCGGCCATCAATTTGCCCCCGGGGACATCCGCGGGTTCGACCCGTTGTTCCAGCGCGAGCAGCTGGCATCGGGCCTCCGGGTGGCCGGTCGCCTGGCCGAGCTGGCCGGGCTTACCGGCATGACCCCGGCCCAGCTCAGCACCGCCTGGGCCCTGTCACGACCCGGGGTGGTGTGCGCTCTCACCGGGACCAGTTCCGCCCGGCACCTAGAGGAAAACCTGGCCGGAGCGACACTCCCCTTCCCGCCGGAGCTGTTGCCGGATTTCGATGCCTTCTTGGCCGGTGAGAAGCAGCGGCGGCTTGCGGAACGCCGGGAGCATCTCCGGGCGCTCCTGGCGGAAGAGCTGCCCCCAACTCTGGAACAGGGCCGGCGCGACCTGATCTATCTCATGGACGGCTTCAATTCCGAAGGCTGGGCCGGTCAAGCCCAGCTCTTCCCGCTGTTCTTCGCCATGGAGCGCGCCCAGGACCGGGCGGCCCTGGCCGGCATCCACTCCCAGTTGCGGGTCTTGGCCGGAAAAGCCGGCTTCTGACCTGCAGGAGCCTGGGTGAGGGCGTGGAATTTCCCGGCATAGGTGAGAGAGTGGGGGGAAAGCACGTGATCCGGGGTATTTATGCGCCCATTTCCACGCCTTTCGAACAGGGGCAAGTCAGTTTCCCTCGCCTGCGCGGCAACCTGGAGCGCTGGGCCGCCACCCGCCTGGCCGGCCTGGTGGTGCTGGGGTCCAACGGCGAGGCGGTGCTCTTGGACCAGGTGGAGAAAGAGTCCCTCATCGGCTACGTCCGCGAGCATTTTCCCAAAGACCGCCCGGTGATCGCCGGGACCGGGTGCGAGTCTACCCGCGAGACCATTGCCTTCTCCCGGCGCGCCGCCGGGCTGGGAGCCGACGCCGTGCTGGTGATTACCCCCAGCTTCTACAAAGGATCCATGACCTCCAGCGCCCTCCGACGCTTCTACACGGAAGTGGCCGAGGCCTGCCCGGTGCCGGTGATGCTGTATAACATGCCCAGGAACACCGGGCTGAACTTGCCGGCCCGGGTGGTGGTAGAGCTGGCCGCCCATCCCAATATCGTGGGCATCAAAGACTCAGGCGGGGATATCGTCCAGATCGCCGAGATCATCGCCGGCGCCCCGCCCGGCTTCGTGGTATTCGCCGGCTCCGGGAGTTTTCTCCTGGCCACCCTCGTCCTAGGCGGGCAGGGTGGGACCTTGGCCCTGGCCAACGTCGCGGCCGATGCCTGTGCCCAGCTGCAGGAGAAGTTCGAAGGGGGAGACCTGGCCGCAGCCCGCCGGCTGCAGCTGGCACTGATTCCCCTGAACCAAGCCGTCACCTCCCGCTATGGTGTCGGCGGCCTCAAGGCGGCCCTGGACCTTATCGGCTACTTCGGCGGGGAGGTGCGGCCGCCCTTGGAGCCGGTAGGCGAGGCGGAACGCCGTGAGATCTCCAAGCTGTTGCGGGATCTGGGGTTGTTGCCGGCATGAAGCTGGCACTGGCCGGGTTCGGGCGGGTGGGCCGCCAGGTAGCGGCACTGTTGGCCGAGAAGGCGCCGCAGTGGGAAGAACTCTACCGGGTGCGGCTGGAAGTGGTGGCGCTGGTCGACCTCGAGCAGGTGTGGCTGGCGCCTTCGGGGCTGCCCTATGAGGTGTTGGCCCAGCTCGCCCGGCGCGAGCGGCCCCTGGAGCACACCGGCGGCAGCTGGCTCGACTCCGGGGCCCAAGTACTGATCGATGCTACACCCACCGATCTTGCCACCGGAGAGCCCGGGCTTTCCCTGCTGCGGAGCGCCTTGTTCCGCCGGCTCCATGTCGTGGTGCTTTCCAAAGGGGCCCTGGTCCGCGCCTACCGGGAACTGCAACAGCTGGCGGCGGCGGCCGGCGTCCAGCTCAAGTTCAGCGGTGCGGTGGCGGCGGCCCTGCCCACGGTGGACACTGCCCATTACGCCTTGGCGGGCGCTACCGTGACCGGATTTGACGGCATCCTCAACGGCACCACCAACTACATCCTGTCGGCCATGACCGAGCAAGGTACCGGCTACGACCAGGCTCTTCAAGAAGCGCAGCGGCGGGGGATGGCCGAGGCCGATCCCAGCCTGGACGTGGACGGATACGACACCGCGGCCAAGACCTGCATCTTGGCCAACGCCGTGCTGGGGGCGGACCTTACCCTGGAGGAGGTGGCCGTGACCGGTATCCGCGGATTGCCCGCAGGAGCGATCGAGGCGGCGCGTGCCCGCGGCCAGGTCCTCAAGCTACTGGGCTGGGCGCGGGGGGGTCCGGAAGGGGTGCGGGCCGCCGTGGAGGTAAAGGCGGTGCCTGCCCGGTCGCTTCTGGCCGGAGTGGGTGGGAGCAACAAGGCCATCGTCTATCACACGGACACCATGGGCGAGCTGGCCCTGGTCGGGGGAGCTTCGGATCCCCGGGGGGCCGCTGCCGCGGCGCTCAAGGATGTGCTCAACCTCAGGTTCCACCGCTTGACTTAAGGGGGGCAAGACTGCGTGGATGGCCCGATCGGTGTGTTCGATTCCGGGGTAGGCGGTCTCACCGTGGCGCGCCGACTGCTCGAGCAGCTATCCCAGGAGGACCTGCTCTACCTTGCGGACACGGCGCGCCTGCCTTACGGCCCGCTGCCCGTCGCCCAAGTCCGCCAGTATGCCCTGGAAGCGCTGGAGTTCATGGTGGAGCGGGGCGTCAAGGCCATGGTCATCGCCTGCAATACGGCCACCGCCGCCGGTTTGGAGGCGCTGAAGGCCCGGGCAGCTATTCCCGTCTTGGGGGTCATTGAGCCGGGCGCGCGGGCCACCGCCGGCCTCACCCGGGGCCGGGTGGGTCTTTTGGCCACCGAGGGCACGGTGAAGAGCGAGGCTTACCAGCGTCGGCTGGCGGAGCTCATCCCGGGAGTGGAAGTTATCGCCCAGGCCTGCCCCAAGTTCACGCCACTTGTCGAGAGCGGGCTCGACGATGCCGTGGCCATCCAGGACGCGGTGGCCGAGTACGTCAGGCCGCTGGTGCGGGCCAAGGTCGACACCATCGTCCTTGGCTGCACCCACTACCCGTTGCTCTCCCGGTGGATCCAGGCTTATGCCGGGGAGGAGGTGCTGGTGGTGGATCCGGCCTTGGCCACCGTGGAGCTGCTCGAGGATGAACTGCGCTCCCGGGGCCTGCTGCGCCCGCCCGGCCGCCCGGGCTATCGCCAGTTTGCCACTACCGGCGAGGTGGAGAAGTTCGGCCGGGTGGCCGCCACGATCTTGGGTCTGCCGGGGCTGCAGGCCGTGCGGGTGCGACTGGGCTAGCGGCCCGGCCGGCGAACTGATGATGGAGCATCCAGGAAGGGCCCGGTGGCAGGCCATGGGGCTGGTGTTCTGGAAAGGCATGGACAGCTACGTTCGCGCCCCGCGTTGCCGCCTGTGCTATGGCCGGAACTTCGGCAACGGCTGCTGTAACTGGCGTGCCACCTGGAGCCTGGCGGATCTGGCCCGGCTGGTGGTCGCCGGTGAAGTGGAGTTTTTGCGGGAGTTACTGGGCCGCCGGGATGTGGAGCTGCGGGCGGGCGGCACCGAGTTGAAGGTGATGGGAAGCCGGGACAAATGCACCTTTCACCGGGCGGGTTCCGGGTGCACCCTGCGGGTCTCCCAGCGCCCCTTGCTTTGCCGCACCTTCCTGTGCGCCCCCCATCGCCTGCTCTCCTCTCCCCGGCACCGGCGTGTCTACCGCCTAGAGTACCAACGTGCCCGGGAACTGGCCGGCCGCATCACCCGCCGGCTCCACCTGCACCACGATCTGGAGGCTTTGAACGTGGAAGCTTTCGTCCGCGAAGCTCCGGCCGTTCTGGACTACTGCCGGCAAGAGGCCGGGCGGAAGGTGCCCAGGTGATGCCATGTCAGCGCGGGAGTAAGGAGAGGATGACCGTGCGTATACCAGCATCCTGTGCCATCTATGCCTTCTCGTCCCTGCATCCTCCGGCCGCCGCGGTGCTGCCGGGTGCCCGCGTCGTGTTCGAAACCAGAGACTGCTTCTCCGACCGCATCCAGAGCGAGGACGATTCCTTCTTCATGGTCGGGTGGGAAAACATCAACCCGGCCACCGGTCCCCTGGCGGTGGAGGGCGCTGAACCGGGGGATACCCTGGTGGTGGCGGTGGAGAAGATCGCCGTGGGCCCCCAGGGCACCATGATCGCCGTGCCGGGATTCGGCGCCTTGGCCCATCTTATCTCCCGGGAGGAGACCCGCATCATCCCCATCGCCGGAGGGAAGGCCAGGTTCGGTCCGGTGGAGCTCACCATGGAGCCCATGGTCGGGGTGATGGGAACCCAGCCCGGCCACGAGCCGGTGCCCTGCGGCACCCCCGGTCCTCACGGCGGCAACCTGGATACCCGGTTCATCCGGGAAGGAGCCACGGTCTACCTGCCGGTGTACGTCTCCGGAGGCGGCCTGGCCATGGGAGACCTGCACGCCCTCATGGGCGACGGCGAAGTGGTGGTGTGCGGGTTAGAAGTCCCGGGCGAAGTCACCGTCACCGTGGACGTGATCAAAGGGCGGCAGGAGGCCGGCCCGGTGGTAAGCTACGGAGACGCCTGGTATGTGCTAGCTTCCGCTCCCACCCTGGACCAAGCTTCCCAGCAAGCCGTGGAGCAGGCCGTCTCGTTTGTGATGGCCAGGACCGGGCTAAGCTTGAACCACGCGGCCATGCTGCTGAGCCTGG
>DMHJ01000240.1 GCA_003449495.1 Clostridiales bacterium UBA8153 | reverse complement strand
AAGCAGAGCACCAGTATGGCGGCGATGGTTGACCAAGACCCCAACGTTGCGGCCCCCCTTTGGTCTCACCGGTGACTCGTTCTAGCTTATGGGCGGCAGGAAGCGGGTATAACCTCCGGGGTCCGGACGGAAGCCCCCTCCCGCGAGGGAAAGAACCTTTGGGCAAGGCCAGGCAAGGGGAGATGTGCATTGCGCAGGCGGCTAGCACCATGGCTGGTCCTGCTGGCCGTAATCGGGCTGGTAGCGGCGTTGGACGGCCTGCCTTCCGCCCACGTGCTGCTCCTTCCCGGGGAAACTCGCGGTGTCGGTCAGATGATCACCGTGGAGAACGAGGCGGGCAGGCCGGGCGGGTTTCTCATGACTACCCTGGCTACCCGGCCGGCCAGCTGGGGTCAGGTGTTGCTCTCTTGGGTCCACCCCGGGCTGGAGGCCCGGCGAGTGGATGACTTGGTGGGCGCGGACCGCACCATGGAAGAATACTACCGGTTGAACCGGGTGCTCATGCAAGAGAGCCAGGCCCTGGCCATCACCGCTGCCTGGCGCTACCTGGGCCAGCCGGTGACGCTGTCCGGTGACGGGGTGCTGGTCGTGGGAGCGGGAAGGTGGGAAGGGGCGCCCCTGCAGGCCGGTGATGTGGTGTTGGCACTCAACGATCGCCCGCTACAGCTGGCAGGCGAGCTCAGCGGCTACTTGGCCGCAATGCCCCCCGGCAGTACAGTGCAGCTGGCAGTGCGGCGCCGGGAGGAGCGGTTAGTGCTCCCCCTGGTGATACCCGCTACCGGTACCGGCCGGCGTCTAGACACGGCGACGCTGGGCCTGACCGCCCGGGGTCCCCGGCGGATCACTGTGGATGCGGGTGGTGTGGCCGGACCTTCAGCCGGGCTCACCTTCGCCCTGGCAATCATCGATCGCCTCTCGGCCAGCGGAGACCTCTCCCTAGGTGGGCGGGTGGCCGCCACCGGGGTACTTGATGAAGAGGGGCGGGTACTGCCCGTGGGCGGGGTGCGGCACAAGGCCGTGGCGGCCGAACGCGCCGGTGCCCGATATTTCTTGGTGCCGGCGGCCAACGTGCCGGAAGCCGCGCGTGGGGCCCGGAACCTGCGAATCCTGCCGGTGAACACCATCCAAGAAGCCGTTGACCGGCTACGGGCCTTGAGCCCGCCGTAAACGGCGGCCTTGGCGCTGGGCCGGGTGGCCCTCCCAGAGACTTCCCCCCATGCGGTACTGCCGCGGCTCCCGGCCGTCGGCGTTGACAAGCGGGTGCCGGCCAGCTTACAATGAGCGTGTTTGTGGAGGTAGGCGATGAGAGTCCATGTGGCTAACCTCCTAGAGGCGACGGCCCACACGTTGGAGGTCGCCGGTCGGTTGGACCTGGGATGCCTGGACGGGCCGGGGGTGCCGACGGTGTTGGCCACCGCCGTTGAGGTGCGCGCGAAACTTAGTGCCACCGGCCGCGGTGTGTTGGTCGTAGGTGAGGCCGGCACCGTGGGGGTGTGGGAGTGCTCCCGGTGCCTGGTCCGCTATGAGCATCCCTTGGCCGCCCGTTTCAGCGTGGAATTCCGCCCCCCGGGTGAAGAGACCCCGGAGGATGGCCCGGATGGGCGGGAGGTCCAGACCTTCACCGGTCAGTGGGTGGATCTTCTGGAGGTCATCAGGCAGAGTCTCATTCTGGATATGCCCATGAAGCCGTTGTGCCGCGAGGACTGCCTGGGGCTGTGCCAGGAATGCGGAGGCAATCTCAACCAGGGCAGCTGTCCTTGCGCGCGGGGCGGTGACCCGCGGTGGCAGGCGCTGGGCAGGCTCTTGGACCCGAAGTAGCTGCCGAAAGGCGAGGCGCTTGGGCCCGTTGACCGGCGTGAGGTGCATAGGGGTTCGGTGGGGGAGGTGTAAGATTATGGCAGTTCCGAAAAAGAAGACATCCAAGGCCAGACGCGATAAGCGGCGGGCCAACTGGAAGCTGGTCGCGCCCACCTTGGGCGAGTGTTCCCGTTGCCACGGCACCAAGCTGCCGCATCAAGCTTGCCCGCACTGCGGCTACTACAAGGGGCGGCAGGTCATTCAAGTAGAGGCCAAGAAAAAGCGGGCGTAGACGACCCCGGTTGGTAGTCGGGCAGACGGCGCACCTTGGGTGCGCCAGGTTTTTGGCTCCGTCGCAACCCCGGGACCGGGCCTATGCTTCCCCCGGCCGTAGCGGGCCGGCGTCGAGCCGGGGCGGAGCTGCGGCTTGGCGTAGGCGGCCGGTTCGGCCTGCGGCCCCCGGCCTCGCCCCCTTCTCGCCCTGACCGTTGCGGCATCCCATTTTCCGCCCGCCGTATGTTGGCTCTGGCCCGCTGCGTCCGCAGCCGCGCCGTCTTAGCCCCGGTGCCTGGTTCCGCGCGTTTGTCCTGTCTGCACGCCTGCCCGCGGGTGCCGGCGGCAGCTTGCCAAGCAGGCGGCCTGGTTGTATACTTGCTCTTGGTAGTTACTCATAGGAGTAAGCTGGGCAATGTTGCCAGAGGGGGATGCTCATGAGCAGGTCGCGCGCTTCCCGGCAGGAGCGGCTGAGGGAGACTCTGCGGGAGAACCCATTTCTCACCGATTTTGAGCTGGCGCGGCAGTTGGGAGTGAGCGTGCAGACGGTCAGGCTGGACCGGATGGCCCTCGCCATACCCGAGCTGCGCGTGCGCACCAAAGCGGTGGCCGAGCGCGTGCACGGCCTGGTCAGGTCCATGGGTGCCAAGGAGATCGTGGGAGAACTGGTGGACCTTCAGCCGGGCAAAAGCGCCGTCTCCATCCTGGAGACGACCCGGGACATGGCCTTTGAGCGCAGCGGCGTCATCCGCGGCCATTACATTTTCGCCCAGGCGGATTCGCTGGCCATCGCGCTGGTGGCATCCGACACCGTGCTCACCGGGTTGGCCAACGTAAAATTCCAGCGGCCGGCCCGGGTGGATGAGAGGCTGGTGGCCCGGGCCGAGGTGATCCGGCAGCTGCGCTCTCGCGCGTCGGTGGTGCTGGTGGTGACCAGGGCTGCGGGCCAGCAGCTATTCCGGGGGAAATTCACCGTGTTTGCCCTGGAGGACCCGGCCAAACTCCAGGAAGAGGTGGAGCCTTGACCGCTTGCCGTATTGCCGTAGATGCCATGGGCGGGGACCGGGCTCCCCAGGCCCCGGCGGCCGGGGCGGCCCTGGCCGCGGCAACCTCCGGAGTGAAGGTGCTGCTGGTAGGGGACGGAGACCGGTTGGAGCAGGCCTATGCTGCCTCCGGCACGCGGCGCCCTCAGAACGTGGAGCTGGTGCATGCTTCGGAGGTCATCGGCGTTGAAGAGTCGCCGGTATGGGCCCTGCGTCATAAGCAGGACTCGTCGTTGGCCGTAGGGTTGCGCCTGGTCAAGGAAGGGAAGGCCCAGGCCTTGGTTTCTGCCGGCAGTACCGGCGCTTTACTGGTGGGGGGCTGCCTGGAACTCGGGCGCCTGCCGGGCATTGACCGGCCGGCCCTGTGTGCCGTCATCCCCACCGTGGACGGTAAAGGCGTGGTCATGTTGGATGTGGGTGGCTCCACCGATGTCAGGCCCCACCAGCTAGTGCAGTGGGCGGTCATGGGGTCGGTCTACGCCGGGGCAGTGTTGGGGCGGCCTGACCCGGTGGTGGGACTTCTCAACATCGGTGCCGAGCCTAACAAGGGGAGCGAGCTGGTGAAGGCGGCCTACCCCCGTCTGCAACGGGCGGCCATCAACTTTTCCGGCAACATCGAGCCCAGGGAAAT
>DMHJ01000118.1 GCA_003449495.1 Clostridiales bacterium UBA8153 | reverse complement strand
GGGTAAGTTTCGGAGAACGGCCAAGGAGAAGCTCGACCTACCGTCGAAGCCCGGTTACGTGTGGGAAAGCGGTACGAGAGGGATGGACGTATGCCCCGGGCCATGGAGTTGTTGCGGAGCATGGAAAGACAAACGGTACGGCCGGTGTACGTCCTGTTTGGCCCCGAACACCGCCTGCGCGATGCCCTCATTGACGCCATCTGCCGGGTGGTGGTGGAGCCGGGCTGGGAAGAAATGAACGTGGTCAAGTTTTCCGGCGACCCGCCGGAATGCTACCTGATGTGCCGGACTCCCCCTTTTGGCCGCGGCAGGCGGGTCGTCCTCTGTATGGACTCCCAGGTGTTGGGCGGGGGGCGCAAGGATACCGCTGCCGCTCAGGCCCAGGACCTGCTCCTGCGTTACCTGGCCCAGCCGTCCCCCTACTCCTGCCTGGTCATCAGCTGTCCGGTAGACCGGGCCGACCAGCGCCTGCGGGTGGTCCGGCTGCTGGAAGAGGCGGAAACCTTGGTGGAGTGTGGGATGCCCTCTACCACCGAAGCCATGAAGTGGGCAACCGAGTACGCCGCCGGCCGGGGCAAGCGGCTGGCCAAGGACGCAGCCGCCTACATCGTTGAAGGTTGCCAGCGGCGCCTGGGCGATGTCGAGCAGGAGCTGGACAAACTCATGCTCTATGCGGGCGATACTAAGCAGCTTACCCTGCAGGAAGCCCGGGCCGCCGGTGCCGCCCGCGGGGTGCAGGTGTTCGAATTGACCGATGCCGTCACCGCCGGGAACGAGGGCCAGGCTTGGTCCGTGCTACAGAAGCTGTTGCGGCAGGGAGAGGCTCCGGCCATGATCGTGTTCATGCTGGCCCGGCAGCTTAGGCTGTTGTGGCAGACCGCCCGGCTTTCAGCCCAGGGCAAACGACCCGCCACCGTGGCCGGGATCCTGAAAGTGCCGGTATTTGTGGCCGGGCGGCTGGTCGAGGGGGCGGCGACCATAGGACAAGCCCGGCTCCCCGCGGCCTTCCGGATCCTCCTGGAGGCCGATGTAGCCATCAAGACCGGGCAGATGCACGAGCGACAGGCGGTGGAGCTAGCGACCCTGAAGTTGTGCCGGTTGCGGGTACAGCGGCAGTGAAACACTGCGGATTTTGTCGATCAGGTAGGCACCATCGTTGCCTGTGGCTAGCTCTGGGCGGTGGCCTCTGATACGCACGGGCAGCACCTGCAAGGACCGGACGCCGCCGGCGGACAGGCCGATGCGCAGGATCATGCTTTCCGTGGTGATGGGGCGGGTCTGGTCCATGACGAAATTCCCCAGGCTGTACGCGATGATGGCACCCCGGTAGAACTCGATGCCCTGGATGGCGTGGGGGTGGTGCCCCAGCACCAGGTGGGCGCCGGCATCGATGGTCCGCCGGGCTACCTCCTGCAAGTCCTGGCCCATGTATGACTGGGGGAAGTTTACGTACTCCTGACCCCAGTGAAACGAGACCACGACGATGTCGGCCCGGGTACGGGCGAGCGCCACATCCTCGGTGATCAGCTCCAGGTCCATGGGAGCGCACCCGGCTACCTGGGGGCCGGCCAAAAAGGTCCGGGGGTACCGGCGGCTCCAGAAGAGGTTGGCGTCGGCGAACTCGGTATACGCCAAGAAGGCCACGGTGATGCCGTTCCTCTCCAAGACGGCCGGACGCCGGGCCTCCTCCAGGTTGCTGCCCGCCCCGGCCCACGCCACCCCGTGCTGGTGCAGGAGCCCTAGCGTCTCCATGAGGCTCTCCGTATCGTAGTCCAAGATGTGGTTGTTGGCCACAGCTACCACATCGATGCCGGCGTCTCGCAGTACGGCGGCACCCTCAGGCGGACCGCGAAACCAGATCAGCTTGTTGGGGATGGGCCGGCCCCGGACGCCTAGGGGAGACTCCAGGTTGGCGAAGACCAGATCCGCTCCGGTCAGGAGCTCCCGCACTTGGGCGAAAGGATAGTCGAGGCCGTGCAGCCGCATCTTGGCGGCAACCCCGCGGCCCAGCATGACATCGCCCACGGCGAGCAAGGTGATCTCCGGCTCCTGGCCGTACAGCGCTTGCTGGCCCGGCGATGATTGGAGAAACTCTAAGAAGGCCTTGGCGGATGCAGGTACTCTCCTGGTGTAGCGCCAGACCAGCGGGTGTGGCTTGACGACCACGGCGGCGATATGCAGGGGGTACCGCCCTGAGCGCACGTGGTCATAGCTTGGTTCGATGCCATCGATGGCCAGCGGGCGCAGCCAGGCGGCCCTTTCGGTCCATGCGGCCGTGGCGACCTCGCCCGGCCGCATGAAGCCCCGGCTTCTTACCGACTCCAGCTCGACCGGCTCCAACTCGCGCGCGGGATCGTACCCCTGCAGTAGCCGTTGCGCCCGCGTCAGGGAGATGGTTTCCAGGGCATCCAGAGGAGCTACTGCCAGGAGGATGGGCGCATAGAACAGAGGCGGCCCTTGGCCCCTCACCAAGGCCAAGGCCGCCGTTCCCCGGCGCACGGCCTGCCGGTAGTCGCCGGTAACTTCGGTCAGGGTAATGGTGTGTTGGGGGTAGTAGCGGTTAAATGCCACCAGCGCCCGCTCCAAGGAGGCCAGGAACCTGGCGTCCGCCAGCACCACCGTGGCATGGCCGGCGGGAGGCGCGTAAACGAAGAGCGCCAGGCCCAGCCCTAGGCCGGCCAGGGTCACCAGCGCCCACACCAGCCTCAGGTGCGGTCGCATATCACTGCTGGCCTTGCCGGCTGGCCATGGCCACGCTCAGGCGAGACTTGCGACGCGCTGCGGCATTCTTGTGCAGGTAACCCCGGGCTGCCGCCCGGTCAAGGAGCCTCATGGCCCGCCGGAAAGCCCGGTCGGTTACCTCCAGGTCCTGACCACCGGCTGCGTCTTTGAAGCGCCGGATGGCAGTGCGAACCGCGGAGATGGTGGCCCGGTTACGCTCGCGCCGGGCCTGGGCCTGCCGCACGCGTTTGAGGGCGGATCGGGAATGTGCCAAGTACTTTTTCACCTCCCTTGGGAACAACACTGATTCTACCACCCCCCCAGCTGTCAGGCAAGTCCCGGCTGTCCCGGTCACAGGTCCTTGTTGAAGCCGCTGGAGTTCCCACCCCTTT
>DMHJ01000021.1 GCA_003449495.1 Clostridiales bacterium UBA8153 | reverse complement strand
CGGTTTTGGACACCCCCGGTGACATGGTGGCTGGTGGCCGCGGAGGAACTGGCGGATGGGCCGCCGAACCGGGAGAGGGCAGGCCGGGCGGCACTCAGGATGTAGCCCCGGTAGCGCAGTAGAGTTGGGAGGCGATGAGCATCGGCTCAAACACACCTGGTGACACCAAACTCCCCTCCCGGTTCTGGGAGATCTTCCACGAGGTTTATGACCATCTGCCACGGCAAGGACCGGGTAACCGAGCTTGCGCCGCCCGGGCGCTGGCCCTGTGCCGGGACCTGCCCCCGTTGCCTGCAGTACTGGACCTGGGCTGCGGTACCGGTGGGCAGACCCTTCATTTACTTGATCTCACTTCCGGAACCATTACTGCTGTTGATCGTCACCAGCCGAGCATCGCGCGGCTGAGGGCAAAAGCCGCGGCGCTGGACCTTACCCACCGGGTGCGCGCGCTGGTGGCGGACATGGCGGATACGGGTCTGCCTCCGGACAGCTTCGACCTCATCTGGTCAGAAGGCGCGTTGTACAATATCGGCATCGAACCGGCCCTCAGGACCTGTCGCTCTCTGCTGCGCGCTGGCGGCTATCTTGCCTTTACCGACGCCGTCTGGTGCAAAGGAGACCCGCCACCTGAGGTGCGCGCGGCCTTCGACTTGGACTATCCGGCCATGGGTTGGACGCCGGATGTCCTGGCATCTATCGAACGGTGTGACCTTGAGCCGGTCGGCCACTTCGTGCTACCCGATGAGGCCTGGTGGGATGACTTCTACACCCCCATGGGACAACGGGTACAGGAGCTGAGCGGGAAGTACGCCGCGGATGCCGGAGCCCTTGAGGTGCTCGGCCAGATCCAGCGGGAGAGCGATCTCCACCGGATATACGCGGACTACTACGCTTACGTGTTTTTTGTGGCGCGTCGCATCGGCTAACCGCACCCGGCGCCGGGGCCCGGAAAGCGGCTACCGGCCGGTATGACTGGTTACACCAGGTGCGGGCGTGGCGGTTGCGGCTTCCATGACTACGCAGGTGGAGTTCCAGGACCGGAGGCAGTATTTGACCGCGTGGCTGGAACTGGCCCTGGTCCAGAGGCAAAGCCGACGAGCCCAGCGGCTGACCAAGCAGGCGGGTTTCCCTACGGTCAAGACGCTGGAGGGATACAACTTCGGCCCGGTCACATCCAGCAGGGACGGCGCCGGGTGATCTGGCTGAAGGGCTGAGGCGGAGCGAAAAGACGGGGCCGGGCAAACGTCCGGCCCCTTTCGCCGTCCCATGGATAGGTCCTGGTTTCTATGCGAAGGGCTGGGTAATGGACGGCATCGGCTGGGTAAACCACCGGACCCCGTCCTCGGTGATATACATGGCGTCCTCCTGGCGGACGCCAAACTCGCCAGGGATGGCCACCATTGGCTCGTTGGTAAAGCACATGCCCGGCTGGACGGGCGCTTTGTTGCCCTTGACCAGATAGGTCCATTCGTGAATATCGAGGCCGATGCCGTGGCCAACCCGGTGCGGCAGGCCGGGGAGTCTATAGCCGGGGCCATAACCGGCGTCGACGAGCACCATGCGGCTTGCGGCATCGATATCCTCGTGGGGAACGCCTGGCCTTGCGGCGTGGAATGCCGCGAGTTGCGCCTCAAGCTGGACCTTCCAAACCTCCATGTATTTCTGGGTGGGCTTGCCGAAGACCAGCGTCCGGCTGATGTCTGAGCGGTAGCCTTCGATGCTGCAGCTGCCGTCCATCAGGACGATGTCGTTCTCGCGCAGGGGGCGGGGCTTGCTGCTGCCATGCGGGAGAGCAGAGTGCTCGCCAAAATTGACGTCGATCTGTCCGGTGACGCCGAGCGCGGCGAAAGCGGCCAGCGAGTCGCGGGTGAAATCGGCCTTGGTCATGCCTTCCCGGAGCATGGCGATGACAGTCTTGTAAGCCTCGACTGTGATGTCGTTGGCCCGCTGCATGAGGGCGATCTCCGCCGCCGACTTGATGCTGCGGCAGCCGATAATAACCGGGTCGGCGCTCACGTATTGCGCGGCCGGCGCCTCGTGCCTAATGCCATCGCAGATGAAGAAGCGGACGCGCTCCTCGATCCCGATCCGGCCGGTGTTGGTGCCCTTTTCCCGGAAGATGCCCGCGAACAGCTTATACGGGCTCTCCTCCTCTTCCCAGGTCCTGATATCTTTGCCAAAGCGGATGACCTCGAGTGCGCGGTCGTCCTCGAACTTGGGGCAGATCCAGGTGATCTCGCCCTTCGCAGGCAGGACCATGGCGAAGGTGCGCTCGCTCAATCCCCATTGGACGCCTGTGTAGTAGAACATGCTGCTGCCAGCCTCGATGACGAGAGCATCGATGCCGTGCCGGGCCATCAGCCGCTGGGCCTTGTCAATGCGGCCCTGACGCTCCTCGTCGGATATCGCGACGATGCCGTCCGTCATTGGCTTGAGCCGGGCGATCGGGCCGTCTTGCTGGATGCTCATAAGGTTTGCCCCCCTTGCGCCAGTGTATGAAGTGCGGATAGCTCCTCTCCGGACCAGCTCACTCCTCAGAGCAGAGAGCAGGGGCCCGGGTGGCCGGGCCCCTCTGCAACGTCGCCTAGAGCGCAGAACCAGTCAGACAGGCCACTCACCGGCTCGCGTTCAAGAGGCGGCTGTACCCGGTGGTCAGCGCGGCCCGATCGGTGGCCTCCAGCGCCATCAGCTCGCGCAGGCGGGCGAGGGAAACCCGGCCGCATCCGAAGATGAGGTCGGTAAAAGCACCATCCTCCCACCCGCTCTCGGCTTGGAGGCGTTCGAGGTCCCGCATGCCGTAGTAGTAGATGGTGAAATAGCCCGGCGTAAGTCGCTGGGCCAGGACCTGTCCCCGCGCTACCTGGTCCTCAAAGCCCAGGTATTTGCGATACAGGGAGACGGCCGCCTCGATGCCGCCGCCCAGATGGAACAGCTCCAGGTCCGCCCAGATGCGCACGGCAGTGTGCAGCCGGCGGTAGAGCACGAATAGCTCGTAGACCGGCTCGCCAAAGATGCCGCGGCACAGGTGCTCGGACCGGTGGGCGATGCCCTCGGCCAGCGGGGCCCCCCGGGAGGTCAGCCCGCCCAGCTTGAAGCAGTCGGGCATATCCGCGGAGGCGGTCCGCACCGCCTGCACATGGTGCCCGGGGTAGCTTTCGTGTACGGCGTTCATCTGGATCCAGGCACGGGTGATCTCCCGGTAATTGTAGCGATTTAGGAACACCGCCCCATACAAATCGCCGCGCAGGGTGTTCCCGCCCCAGTAGCCGCCCCAAGGGTAGGAGTGGCGGAGGTGTTCAGGCACCTCCTTCACCCGGCACACCTCTCCCTCAGGCAAGTCCATGTACTGCAGCGTCTTGGCCCGGGCGATGTCCAAGAACCCCTGGATGGCCGGGTACATCTCATCGGCGGTCGGGTAGGGCGGGCTGTCCTCCACCAGGATGGCCAAGGGGTCGCGGGCGGGATCGAGCCGGCGCGCGAAAGCGACAAACTCCCGGTGGCAGAGCTCGACCTCCTGGCGATACCAACCCAATAGATCGGAGAGCCGGATGCCGTACACGCGAGACAAGGTCGCCTCGTAGGGCAAAGACCGGACGGCCGCTCCTTCAGCGGGCCCAGGCTCCGCTTTGAGCCGGGTCTCCTGGGCCTGGATGGCGCCGAGCAGGCCATGGACCATGGACGTGGCCTTTTCCGCGGTGACGGCGCCCAACGCGACGGCCGCCTGGGCCGGGAGCT
>DMHJ01000267.1 GCA_003449495.1 Clostridiales bacterium UBA8153 | reverse complement strand
TTCAGGCTGCGGGACGAAGGGCCCGCGGGACACTTGCCAGCCTGGCCAGCAACTGGTTCAGGTCGCTGCGAGTGAGGGTCCAGGCGAAAGGGGTGGCGATCTTCCGGTAGTAGTCCTGGAAGGGCAAGAGGCGGTCTTCGAGGGCTTCGCGAGGGGCGAAGTCATCGGGCGTGAACACCTTCCGGGCCGGTAACTCGGGGAAAGCTCTGGCTGAATGACGTCGATGCCAGTGCTATGCTCCTGGAAAGGAGGGCGTTGAAGGTGGGAGCTGAGATGGTAAAGAGCCGGGTAGCTACCGTGCCCCTGGGGCCGGGTGAGGTCGGGCGGGTGCCTCCTCTCCCTGAGCTACTGGGTGGGGTGGACCGGCCGCGATCTCTGCTATCCAACCCCCAGGTGCTTGCACGCTGCATTGCCACTGCGGACCGGGTGAGGGGCTATGCCATCGCCAGCCCCCGGCAAGACCGCAAAGATATCGTGGGCATCAGGTTGGCCTTGGGTCCGGAAATGTTGTGTGCAGCCGGGCCCGGCGCGGCCGCCGTGCTGGCGCAAGACCAGGCCCTGGGTCATCCTTAACATTCCGTCCGTCCCAGCCCTTGAGGAGGCGGGCTGGAGCAAGTTGGAGGAAGTGCCAACTTACGCCTGGGAAGCCGGGCTGCCGAGCCCGGTTCCTCAGGCCGGCAAGATACGACCCCTTCTACCCAGCCGGCTGCCCGGCCTGATGGAAGAGGACCACTCCGCCTTTCCCGAGCTCGGGTGGACCTCGTCACAGCTGTTTCTTGCCCTGAACGAGCGGCCAGAGCCACGCCGGTAGCGGGTGACCGGCGGTCACCCGCGGAAATCGCAACCGACAGCCGGGCCTCGCCGGAAGCGCCTAACGAAAGCCGGCCGTCAGTGCCGGAGCAGGCTCAGTCAGCGGACGCACCCCATCGCCAGGCGTCGAGGGCCAGGGTGGCGAAGGCGGCCAGGACCATGAAGCAGGTTCCCAGCCAGAAAGGGGCGGTGGGTCCCCAGCGCCCGGCTAAAGCTCCGCCCAACGGGATGCCTGCGGCCCCGATGCTCTGGGCGATGCTGCCCACGGCTCCTAAGGCCGCCCCCCGGGCGTGTTCCGGGGTGGCGTCTGCCCGCAAGGTGGCGTGGGCGATCATGGCCAGCTGGAAGCAGGCGTAGCTGATGGTGATGACCAGGGCAGCGGCGACAAACCCTCCCGTCCGCAACCATATCAGCATCAAGAGCACGTGGCACACCGCGCCCGCCCGCAACGCCCGCGGACTGCCGTAACGCTCGGTGATCTTACCTCCAAGCCTGGCCACGCCGATGCCCACCAGCGGTCCGAAGGCGAACATCAAGTTGATGAGGCGGCCGTCAAAGCCGTGAACGTCGCTGGCGTACAAAGCCACGAACGGTCCAAACAGCAGTTGCGAATTGCCCAGGGTGAACAAGGTGCTGGCCAGGAGGAGGAGGAGCACCTTACGGTCCTTGAGGACCGCCGGGGTGAAAGTGAACCCGGGCGGCCGGTCAACGGGCAGTGTCTCCCGCAAGCGCCACAGGCGAGCGATGCCCATGAGCATAGCCACGGCACCGGTCACGGCCATGAGTACGCGAAACCCGGTGACGGGCAACAGCCAGGCGCCCAGCAGGGGTCCGGCGGAGACTGCCGCGGCTATGAACAGCTCGAAAGTGGCAAAGGCCGATCCGCGCCGGCCGGCCGGGACCGACTCCGCCAGCAAGGCGGTGAAGGACGGCCACTGCAGGGATGACATGGCGTTGACCAGCGCCAGCGCGGCCACTAGGGCAGTCCACTGCCGCAAGGTCGAACCCACCAGGTACGCCGCCCCCGCGACGAGGGTGGGCCAGACGATCATGTGCTTGCGCCCCACCCGGTCCGCCAGCAGGCCGCCCGGGAATTGCAGGAGGCCCATGGCCAGCATGACCAGGGAAAAGGCCACGCTGACGTGGAAGTCGCTGGCGCCCAGCTCCCGGAGGAAGAGGGGTAAGAGGCGGTTCCAGCTGAAAAAGCAGAGCAACAGCATGGCGGTGGTGCCGGATAGCCACAGTACGTTGCTTTGGGAGGGTGCAGGCTGACTCTGGCTCGGTACCATGAGACTTCCTCCTGTCGACCGTTGCCGCCGGCCATGTCCGCGCGCCGGGTCCCGGTGGAAGCTGGACCGGTTCGCCGGGCTATGGTCGCCTGCGCACCCAGGCAGGTCCCAGCTATCCTCAGTGGGAACCGGGGATACGTACGGGGGGAGCTTGGCCACGGTCCGGCGCTGCGACGGCAGGCAGCGGGCGGCTGGGGGTAGGCCATGGTGGAAGAAAAAACCGGAGCCCTTCTCACCTTCCGCCGCACTTCGACGTAAGCAAGGACGATACCTGCCACAGCTACCCCGGCAGCCCAGACCCCCCATCCCGCCTGAGCCCGCAGTTGGTGCCCGGGGGGAAGAACGGTGCCCGGCCAGACCCGGCTGTCTGCCGGGGGCTCGCTGCCCGGCAGCCCCTCCCCGGTGTGCTCGCCCAACCTGCCGCGGCCTGGCCAACGCTCCGATCATTTGCCGGTGCCATCGCCCACCTGGCACCGGTTGCCGGCTGCAGGAGTTTATACTTCGCTGGTCGAAAGACCGCCACGGCCGCGGGTGTACGGCGTGCGCGCCACGCTCGGGAGCGTGCCCGCGAGCTTTGCCGGACTGGTTCTATGTTCTTTGCTGGGAGGGGAACGGCGTGTACGACCTGGTGCTGAATAACGGTTGGGTGGTTGACGGCACAGGCAGGCCCGGGTTTGCCGGCAGCGTGGGCATTCTCCGCGGCCGGGTGGCCCGGATCGGCAAGGGCGAACAGGCGTTGGAGGGCCGGGAAGTCTTGGAGTTGGATGGACTGGCGGTCTGTCCGGGATTCGTGGACGTGCACTCCCACTCGGACCTTTCGATTCTGGGCAATCCCCGGGCGGAGAGTTCCCTGCGCCAGGGCATCACCACCGAAATTGCCGGTAACTGCGGGTGGTCCATGGCGCCATTGCACAAGCAGCTGGCCGATGTCCTGGCTACCCGGCTGGTGCGCGGCCTGGCCGGCGAGGAGGCCGCCGGCGCCCTCCGGTTCAACTGGTCCAGCTTGGCCGAGTTCCTGGAGGTGGTGGAGGCCCTGGGCACCGGCAACAACCTGGGGACCTTCGTCGGCCAGAGCATGGTCCGGGGCTATGTCATGGGCGGCGAGGACCGGGTACCCAGTGCGACGGAGCTCCAGAAGATGCGGGCGCTGGTGGCTGCGGCCATGGACGATGGCGCCTTCGGGCTCTCCACGGGCCGCAGCTACTTTCCCGGGCGCCTGGCCTCTACTGAGGAGGTCATCGAGCTGGCCCGGGTGGTTTCCCAATATCAAGGCCTATACACCTGTCATCTGAAGAACCAGGACAGCGCCATCGATGCATCGGTGGAGGAGGTGCTCGAGATCGGAAGGTGGGGCCGGACCCCGGTCCAGCTGGCCCACCACAAGGTGTGCTCCAAGCCGTGTTGGGGGAGATTAGGGCAGACCCTGGAACGCATGGACGCGGCCCGGGCCCAAGGGGTGGACGTGATGGCCGACGTCTACCCGTTCCTGTTCACTCAGGTCTCGTACCTTGGCTCACGACTGCCCGAATGGGTCACCAAAGCGGGGGAGGCGGAGGGAGCCGCCCTGCTGCAGGATGCCGAGACGCGCCGGAAAGTGAAGGAAGAAATGCTCGCCCGGGTGGAACCGGCCAGCGGGCAACCGGTCTCCGCCACCCTGGGTCGCATGGCCCAGAGCGGTGTGGTGTATTGCCGTGAGACCAAAGGATATGAAGGCATGGACTTGGGCGAAGTGGCCCAGGCCAAGGAAACCGATCTGGCTGATGCCGTGCTCTTGCTGTTGGCCGAAAACCAGCTCATGGTCAAGACCGCCGGCATCATGTCTGCCGGAGATCTCCGGACCATCCTAAGGCATCCGCTGGCCATGATCTCCACCGACGCCTATGCCCTGGACCGGCCCCTGGATGAAAAGGCGGCGGTACATCCCCGGCACTACGGCACCTACCCTCTGGTACTCGGGCAGTATGTGCGGGAGGAAGGGCTGCTCACCTTGGAAGAAGCGGTGCGCAAGATGACGTCCCTGCCGGCACGCCGGGTCGGGCTGCTGGACCGGGGAGTCATCGCCGCCGGAGCCTAGGCCGACCTGGTGGTATTTGACCCGGCAGCCATTGGCAA
>DMHJ01000032.1:1695-2601 GCA_003449495.1 Clostridiales bacterium UBA8153 | reverse complement strand
CGGAGGCACTCCGGAAGAAGCCGCGGACCGAGCCGGAGAAAGCGCTGCAGGCCGCCCAGGTCAAGGTGGGGGAGCTAACGATGAAGGTGGAGAACCTGCAGGAACTCCACCCAAAAAGGGGGCTCCACCTGACCCCGCTGCGGTCGGTGAACTCCTCGAAGGAGGGCAGTGGTCGGTGAAGGTGGTGTGCGACGCCACGGGGATCGCCCGTTCCAGCTACTATAGCTGGCGGCGGGGCGGGTTCTCGGCCAGTAGCCGTGAAGGAGGTCATCGCGGAGAGTCCGTTTTGGTAACTGCACAGGCTACCCCGTCTGAGACTTAATTGCCCCGCAAACCTTTTGGGTTTGAGCGGATGTTTGCCGCGGAGGCAGCATGCCGTGATTACCTGGTTCAGCTGCGGTGGCCGGAGGGGTTCCGCTGCCCAGCCTGTGGTCACGGGAAGGCTTGGGTGACCAGTCGGCTGCATCACTGCAAGAGCTGCTGCCGCCAGACTTACGTGACCGCCGGTACCATCTTCCAGGACACGTATAAGGCGCTTCGGCTGTGGTTTCAGGCCTTGTGGCACGTCACCAACGAAAATCGTGGCGTCAGTGCCGTGAGCCTGCAGCGAGCCCTGGGCCTGGGTTGCTACGAAACTGCGTGGACCTGGCTGCACCAACTGTGCCGGGCTATGGTGTGACCTGGCGCGATCCCCTGAGCGGTGCCATGGAGCGCTCGACGAAGCCGTGATCGGGGGCGACGAAGCAGGCGTGCGTGGACGGTAGCCCATCTCCAAGACCCTGGTGGTGATGGCGGCCCAAGTTGACGGCCGTCGGACTGCCGCATCCGGCTACGGCGGGTACCGGATACTTCGTCTACCAGCCTGCTAGCGTTCCTTCGCGACGCCATTGAGCCTGGGAGCGTGGT
>DMHJ01000032.1:0-1297 GCA_003449495.1 Clostridiales bacterium UBA8153 | reverse complement strand
CACGAGCTCAAAACCTTACAAGGCCGGGGCCAAGGCGCAGCCACCAAGCTGCTCCCCAGAGTTCACCGCGTGGCTGCCCTTCTACAGTGCTGGATGCTGGGGACGCCTCAGGGTTCGATGCATGGAGAACATCTCGGTTCCCATCTTGATGAGTTACCTTCCGCTTCACTTGCCGGACCTCCAGGAGCCGTGGCCAGCTCTTCTACCGACTGGTACAGCAGGCAGTGCAGGTCGAACCGGTCACCTACCACGATATTGTCAGTGTGCCAGCTTCGCAAAGCGTTTCCAGCGCCAGCCGCCAGCCACTAGATCTGGAGGTTACTGGAGCGAAGGAGATACCCCGGTAGGCTTCTAGAACCCCCTGGCTTTAGCCATGGGGAGGTTCAGGGTTGCCATGTTGCGAACAGGCGATGACGGCGGGGGTGTCCGTTTCCGGTACTGGCATCCTTCCCCGCCCCAGGAGACTCCGTCTCCCCGGAACCCGAGGAATGGGCAGGGACATCCCTATTCTCCGGATTGTTTGCCGGCATACCGGGCCCGGCGCGCAGCTACACGCCCCCGTGCCCAGGCATCATAGTCTAGGAGGTGGCCGATGCCGGACTACACCGTGGGCGTGGACTTGGGCGGCACCAAGCTACTTGTGGCCCAAGTTCACCCGGATGGCCAGCTCGGAAGTACGAGCTCGTACCGGACGGCGGTAGAGGATGGGCCCGAGGGAGTGCTGGCCCAGGTGGCCCGGGTCGTCTCCCGGGAGTTTGAGGAAGGGCCCCCCGTAGCCGTGGGCATCGGTGTTCCGGGCCTGGTGGATACCATCACGGGAGAGTGCACGTTCTCGCCCAACCTGCACTGGCAACAGGTGCCCGTGGCCCGGCTGCTCGGCAGTGTGCTGGGGGTTCCCGTCTACGTGGACAACGATGTCAACTTGGCCGCCTTGGCCGAACACCGGCTCGGAGCCGGCCAGGGATACCGGGACTTGATCATGGTGACCATCGGTACCGGCATCGGTGCCGGGCTCATCCTAGACGGCAAACTGTACCGGGGGTCAGGAGGCAGCGCCGGCGAGCTAGGCCACCTGCCCGTAGACCCCCAAGGCGCCCAGTGCACGTGTGGCCGGCGTGGCTGCCTGGAGACCACCTGCTCGGGCACGGCCATCGGCCGCCGGGCGACCCAGCTGGCACACCCGGCCAGCCTGCTCTGGGGGAAACCGCCCCCGGACGCCCGGGCCGTGTTCGCCGCCGCCAGGCAGGGGGATGAGCTGGCCCGGGAAGTGGTCCGGGAAGCCGTGGACTGGCTGGGA
>DMHJ01000262.1 GCA_003449495.1 Clostridiales bacterium UBA8153 | reverse complement strand
GTAACCGCAGACGGACCGCCCCCGGTGTCGTGCCGCCAGGCCGGCCGTTCTCACCTTTTGTTCAAAGCAGCCACCTGGGGGCTCAGTTGGCCGAGGATGAATTCCTTGCGCGTCCGGAAGGTGCTCTTGGTCAGCTCGAACAGGTTGTTCCCGGCCGCGTCAATGGACACCACCAGAGGGCCCAGCTCTTTGACGCGCAGGACCCAAAGGGCTTCGGGCATGCCCAGGTCGAGCCATTCCACCGCCTCCACGGCTTCCACTGCCGTAGCGCCGAGCACTGCGCAGCCACCGGGGAACACACAATGCAGCGCCTTATGCTCCCGGCAGGCGGCGGCGGTATCGTTGCCCATGCCCCCTTTGCCCACTACCAGTTTGACGCCGGTGCGGGCAATGAACTCCCGCCCGAACTTCTCCATCCTCATGCTGGTCGTGGGCCCGATGGAGATCATCCGGTAATTGCCCGCTTCCCCGGCAACGATGGGTCCGGCGTGGAAGATAGCCTTTCCCGTAAGGTCCACCGGCAGCTTCCTACCCAGCTCAATCAGCCTCCGGTGTCCCACGTCGCGGCAGGTGACGATGTGTCCATCCAGATACACGATATCCCCGATCTTGATGCCCTCCAGCTCTTCGTTGACTACAGGCGTCCTCAATACTTTCTTCACACCACTACCCCCCGGTGGGAGAGGATCGTGCTGGAAAGGTCCCGGTGAAACCGGATGGTTCCCCGGCGATGGGCCCAGCAGCCCATGCTGATGCCGGCAGAGAGGGTCGATGGGTGCCTGGCCGCCGACTCGATGTGGACGGCCAGTACCGGCGATCTGCCTGCAAGACCCTGGGGCCCCATGCCCAGCTGGTTCAACCCGTGCTCGAGGAGCTGTTCCAGGGCGGCCCCCTTGGGGTTAGGGTGCCGGGTGCCGATGGGTCTCAGAATGGCTTTCTTGGAGAGCAGGGCCGCTAGCTCCGAAGAGCCGGCGATGCCCACCCCCACCACCAGCGGGGGACAGGCGTTGATGCCCCACTCAACTACGGTATCGAACACGTACTGGGCGATGCTCTCATACCCTGCGGAGGGCATTAACGTAATGACCCGGCCCGGCAGGCTGCTGCCTCCCCCCGCCATGTACACTTCGATCTCGACGTCATCCCCGTCGTCGACCAGCTCCCAGTGTATAAACGGGATCCGCTCCCCCACGTTGGTGCCGGTGTTGACTTCATCGAAAATCTCCACGGCGTTATGTCGCAACGGCGCCAGGACCGTGGCCCTCTTCACCGCGTCTACCAGCACTTGGTGCAGCGACGAAAGGAGAGGGAAACCGGTGCCCGCTCTGACGAAGTAGCTGATCACCCCGGTATCCTGGCAGCACGGCCGGTCCAGAGCCTGGGCCTGCTCCAGGTTGGCGAATAGTGAGTCATAGATGGTCTGGCCCAGCGGGCCGTCTTCCTTGAGTCTCAACTCGGACAGTCTGTCCACCACGTCATCGGGTAGCCTTTTGGAGACCACCGCCACAAATCTGGCCATACGCTCGGTCAGACCACCTACTCCGGTGCAATCTGCCATGCCATCCGCCTCCTCGGTATCCCGGCCGTTCGCTCCCGGACCCCCGGCCGCGACCACCACACAGCTTTCTCCTCTCTCCTCGCCAAGTCCTTCCGGGCCGGGTACGGCACTTGACGCGCAACCCAGGTATGCGGGTCGCTGGTGCTTTCTGACGGGGCCCGCCAGGCGACCGGTCATGGGCGATCCCGTGGCGAAGCATAATGGCATTGCGTGCTGCTAGGCAAGCTCCCGCCTGGGTCTGACCTCAGGCGATCGGTTGGGTCGATAGTCGGCAACGGGCCGATCCATTTGCGGCAAATATGGCAGGAATCACGGGTTTATGCAAGAATGCATACATAGCAAGCTGTGGGCCTTACCGGCCCCCGGGAGGGATACGCATTGCAGAAGACCACCAGAGTAGCGGTTTGGGGTTTGGGTGCCATGGGCGGGGGCATCTGTCGCGCCATCCTGGACAAGCCCGGCCTGGAGCTAGTGGCGGCGGTAGATACCCACCCGGAGAAAGTGGGCCGGGACGTCGCGGAGGTGGTGGACCTAGGCGGCAGGACGGGCGTGGTGGTGTGGCGGAACGCTGGTGAGGCCTTGGCCTCCGGCCGGCCCGACGTGGTCATCCTGGCCACCGCCTCCTTTGTCAGCGAAGTCCTAGGCGATGTCTTGACGGCCATCGAGTCCGGCGCCCACGTGGTGAGCATCGCCGAAGAGATGGCCGATGCTTACGCGCAGCATGCCGGGCTGGCCGAGCGCATGCATCAGGCGGCGCTCAGCCGCGGCGTATGTGTGCTGGGCACTGGGATTAACCCCGGGTTCGTTCTCGATCTACTCATCATTTGCCTTAGCGGGGTCTGCATCCACGTGGATAAGGTCGTTGCCCGCCGGGTCAACGACCTCTCCCCCTTCGGACCTACGGTTATGCGGACCCAGGGGGTCGGGCTACATCCCGAGGAGTTCCAGGCCGGGCTCGCCCGCGGTACCATCGTGGGGCACGTGGGCTTTCCCGAGTCCATCAGCCTCATCGCCCGGGCGCTGGGCTGGAGGTTAGACCGCGTAGAGCAGCGCAAAGAGCCTATCATCAGCACCGTGCGCCGGCAGACCAGATACGTGACGGTGGAGCCGGGACAGGTGGCCGGCTGCTCCCACACAGCGTCGGGCTATGCCGGGGAAGAAGAACTCATCCGCCTGGAACACCCCCAGCAAGTGCTCCCGGAACTGGCCGGTGTGGCCACGGGAGACTACATAAACGTCGAGGGAACACCCGGCATCGCCATGTCCATCCGGCCGGAGATCCCCGGTGGGCTGGGCACCATCGCCATGGCCGTAAATGCAGTGCCGCTGGTGATGGCAGCAAAGCCGGGCCTTCTCACCATGATAGACCTGCCTTTGCCCCGGGCCATCCCAGGTAAGAGGTGAACGGCGTGATCAAAGAAAGGGCGTATCCCGGCGACTGGGTGCGGATCCACAAGGTGGTCCTGGCCGCCGGCGCCAGGGCCCCGGCCGTCCCGGAAGACACGGCCAGAGTCCCCCTGGAAATGTGGGTCAACGGCTTCTGCGACCATGAGGCCGGCATGGGCCAGCCGGTCACCATCAAGACGGCGGCAGGCAGGACGCTGGCCGGAATCTTGGTGGCCATCGAGCCCAGCTATGGTCACGGCTTCGGCCGGCCCGTTCCCGAGCTTTTGGCCGTTGCCGCCGGACTAAGGCGCCGCTACCGGCCGGGGAGAGGCGAACATGAGTGACTACCAGGCGGTAATGTCCCGCAAGGCCCAGATCATAAGGGATGCGGTGGGCATTGACTACGATAGGTTCAGGACCGGCCGCATGACCTTCGACTATGAAGGCATGATGGCTCAGACCGGCTACGGTCTAGAGGAGATCATCGCCATCCAGCGCGCCAGCGGTGTGGGAGGCACGCCCCTTCTGGAAATGAGGAACTTGACCCAGTTGTCCCGGGCCACCGCCCCGGCGGGTCACGGCGCGCGCATCCTGGTCAAGGACGAGGCCGGCAATCCCTCGGGTTCATTCAAGGCCCGCCGGGCTTCCGTTTCGGTCCATCACGCCAAGCGCCATGGGTATCCCGGCGTACTGGCGGCCACCAGCGGCAATTACGGTGCGGCGGTGGCCTCCCAAGCCGCCATGCAGGGGCTGCCCTGCATCATCGTCCAGGAAGTCTACGACAGCCGGGGTGTGGGCCAGCCGGAGATCATCGAAAAGGGCCGGGTGTGCGAAGCGTACGGGGCAGAGGTGGTCCAGCTCACGGTGGGGCCCGAGCTGTTCTACGTGGCCCTGAAACTCCTGGAAGAAACCGGGTACTTCAACGCCTCGCTCTACACTCCCTTCGGCATAGCCGGTATCGAGACTCTGGGTTACGAGATCGGCCGGGAGGTCATCGAGCGCTACGGCCGCGCTCCGGACGTGGTGGTGGTAACCCACGCCGGCGGGGGCAACGTCACCGGCACGGCCCGCGGCCTGGCCAAGGCCGGCTGTACCGCTACCGTGGTGGTGGGAGCTTCCGTCGATCTGCGCGGGCTGCATATGGCCAGCGACCGGGATTTCAACCGCAAATCTTTTACCACCGGCCATACCGGCTTCGGGGTACCGTTTGCCACCTGGCCCGACCGCACCGATGTGCCCATTAACGCCGCCCGCCCCCTGCGCTACCTGGATCGCTACGTCCTGGTCACCCAGGGCGACGTATTCTACACCACTGAGGCCCTGGCCCAGCTGGAGGGGTTGGAGCGCGGCCCGGCCGGCAACACCTCGTTGGCCGCCGCCCTGGCCCTCTCCCGCGAGCTGCCCACCGGCGGGATCCTGGTGGTCCAGGAGACCGAGTATACCGGGGCCGGCAAGCATCCCTCCGCCCAGTTGACCTTCGCCCGGGAGAGCGGGGTAACGGTACAGTTGGGGGATCCGGCTTTGAACGTGCCGGGGAAGGTCATTTCCATACCCGACTCTCCCGGACAGATCCAGGTCCGCGATTTCGACCTTGGGGCCGTCCGCAGGTCCTACCTGCGCAATGCCGTGAACCATTTCGGCCTGGCCCAGGTCAGCGCCGGTGAGATCGAGTTTCTCACCGAGGAGACGCGGGCGGATGCCCAATTTGTCCTGGGGGTTCTGCAGGAGCTCGGCGTGGAGTGTCCAGGTTGAAGGGAGTTGAACGTATGGCCGACTTTTCCGAGCGGCGCGAGCGTCTGGCCCACCTTACCGACGGGGAGCTCAAGGAGCGGTTCTGGCAGCTCGCCCACCAGGTGGTGGCGCCCATGGTGGAGCTGGCGCGCACTCACACTTCCCCGTCCATTGAGCGCGCGGTGATATTGCGCATGGGCTTCTCCAGCTTAGAGGCCAAGGCCATTGTAGACCGGTGTATCGACCATGGCTTACTGGGGCAGGGGGCCGGCGGCCTAGTATGCCGGGCGGCCCGCTCATTCGGCCTGTCCATCCGCGAGGCCGGGCTGGCCATGGCCCAGGGACAGCTCTGGGCCGACCTGAAGGGGGGTGGCCCGGGTGCTCAGGCCCGATGAAAAGCTGGACGTTGTCGCCATACTAAGGGATCTAGA
>DMHJ01000013.1 GCA_003449495.1 Clostridiales bacterium UBA8153 | reverse complement strand
CCTGCGGACTTCGGCGTCACCGTGGGCAAAGGCGATGAGGGCGGCATACAGAAACACCTGCTCATCCGCCCGGCGGCAGCTCCGGGCCTTCTTGGGCGGCCGCTGAAGGTGCAATTATCCGGGGCGACCGCCTCCGGTACCGGAAGGGCCGTGGCTTGGCCTGAACAAAGCGACAGTTAGCTAGTGCAAAGTGGCGCTCTAGGGATATAAGCGGAGCACGTGCGTGACACACGGCACAATTTCCGGATTTCCCGAGGTTTTTGGAGTTGGACAGGGACCAGTCGCATGGCATATACTGCTGGCGGATGGTCTGGCTCCCACAAGAACATACCGGCGGCCGGATGAACGGAGCGGGAGAGCATCAGAAGTTGCGCCGAAGGAGCAACCCCTGGGTTCTGGCCGGATCGAGGGAGAATCTCTCAGGCAAACGGACCGCTTCCGGACGGCGCTCTGGAAGGCTAGGCTGGTGCCGGACGTGGTCGCCCTCCCGATAGCGCGGGCGAGCCCGGGTCCAGAGAGAATTGACAGAGCAAGAGGCCCTACCTCTTGACTCTGTTTTCTTTTTGACCGGCCTAACCGGGGTTCATTCACACTGGCGGCCGGAGGGCAGCTTATGTGCGCAACATGGACGGTGCTGACCAACAACGATCTGGTGGCAAGCCGGCAACGGGGAAATCCCGTGGAGTTTCTGGAGGGAGATGCCCGGCAAGTCCTGGTGCGGGCGCGCGATCTCATCCATGCCGGATGGCGCCTGGTCTCCCACCCCCGGGTGGGTGGCCTGCCGGGTCCCGGTAACCCGTACCGCAGTGTGGTGGTAGAGCGGACCCACGGTCCGGTGGACTACCAGTCTCTGGTTGCCATCGAGGAGGCCATCGCCCAGCTTACGGGCCGGCCGGGCCGGCTATGGAGCGAGAGTGCGCAAGAAGATCTGAAGGCCATGGACTGGTGGTTGCTGGCGTCCCGGGAGAGGGCCGAGTAGCAGGTACCCGGTAGGAGGAGAAGTTCATGGCAGACGGCGTGTGGGATGTGGTTATCGTAGGGGGAGGCCCGGCGGGCCTAACGGCGGCCTTGTATGCGGCCCGGGCGCGCCTCAAGACCCTGGTGGTGGAGAAGGGCAGGGCCGGCGGGCAGGCGGCCACCACCGAGAAGCTGGAGAACTACCCGGGAGTCCTGGAGTGTAGCGGCCCGGAGCTCATGGACCGGTTTGCGGAACAGGCCCGGCACTTCGGTGCCGAGCTGGTGCGGGACGAAATCGTGGCCGTCTCCCTCCGGGGCCCGGATAAGGTCGTCACCGGCAAGAAGGGCGAGTACCGCGCGAAGGCGCTCATTTTGTGCCCGGGAGCGGAGCCCCGGGTATTGGGCATCAAGGGGGAGCGGGCCTTTCGCGGCAAGGGCGTCTCCTACTGCGCCACTTGCGATGCGGACTTCTACAGCGACTTGGAGGTGGTGGTGGTCGGGAACGGCGACGCCGCCATTGAAGAGGCCATGTATTTGGCGAAGTTCGCGGCCAAGGTCACCATCATCGTCATCCACGAGGCGGGCAAGCTGGACGCCACCCGGGTCATCCAGGAACGGGCCTTTGCCCATCCCAAACTGGCGTGGGTTTGGAACTCGGTACTGGAAGAGATCGGCGGGGACGGCCTGGTGGAACAGGTGGTGGTACGCAACATCCAGTCCGGTGCCCTCAGTACCCTCCCCACCCAGGGGGTCTTCTTCTTTGTGGGCACCGTGCCCCGCACCGGCTTTCTCAAGGGCGCTCTGGAACTGGACGAGCAGGGATACCTAGTCACCGGCGAGTCCATGGACACCCCGGTACCCGGTGTGTATGCGGCGGGAGACGCGCGGCAGAAACAGCTGCGCCAGATCATCACCGCTGCGTCGGATGGAGCCATCGCCGCCTGCGCCGCCGAGAAGTTCCTGCAGGAGGAAGAAGGCTTCCGCCGCCAGGTACTGGAGGCTGCCTCTCCCGTACTGGTCTATTTCTGGTCACCTCAGAGTGAGGAGAGCCTGCGCCGGCTGGGTGTCATCGATGAGGTGAGGGCGGCCGTGGGGCCCGGCGTGGGGTTGGTCAAGATCGATGTGTCGAGAAGCGCGCGCATCGCCGCCCGCTACGGTGTAGGCGATGTCCCACTAGCCCTCCTGTTCCAGGGCGGGGAAGTGACCCGGAGACTGGACGGCGACACCTTGCGGAAATGGGTTCCCACTTAGGCGGGACGGCGCCCGGCGGCCGAGGACGGCCCGGGCAACCGGGACGGGATGAGGGAGGGAGAACGTGCTGGAGTTGGACAAGGATACCTTCCAGTCCGAAGTGCTGGAAGCTACCGGGCTGGTGGTGGTGGACTTCTGGAGTCCCAAGTGCGAGCCGTGTGTAGCGCTGGCGCCGGAACTGGAGAACCTGGCCCGGCGCTACGCGGGCCGGGCCCGGTTCTGCAAACTCAACGTGCTGGAGAACCGGAGGCTCGCCCTGAGCCAGCGGGTCCTGGGCTTGCCCGTCATTGCGTTCTATCGCGATGGTCAGAAGGTAGCCGAGCTGACCGGCGAGATTGCTGCGGAAAAGATCGCAGAAACCATCGATGCACTGGTCTAATCAATGCCGGGGGGAAGGGGGTTGAGCCATGCGGCTTGAGGTGGGGAGCATTTTCATCAAGGATGTGCGGCTGGGCGAACAGACCGTGATCGACCGGGGGGTCCTCTATGTCCATGGGGAGGAACTGGTGGAGAAGCTGCGCGTCGACGACCGGTTGGCATCGGTGAGCGTGGAGGTGGCGCGCCCGGGCGAGTCAGTCCGCATCGTACCGGTGAAGGATGTCATCGAGCCCCGGGTCAAGGTCACCGGATCCGGCGATAGCTTCCCCGGGTTCACCGGCCGGGTGCACACCACCGGTGAAGGTCGTACCCACGTGTTGAAGGGGATGGCAGTGGTAACCGTCGGCCCCGTCGTGGGTTTCCAGGAGGGCATCATCGACATGAGCGGGGCCGGCGCAGAGTACACGCCGTTCTCCCAAACGGTCAACCTGGTGCTAGACTGCCGGGTGCGGTCCGGGCTGACCCAGAGAGAACACGAGGAAGCGCTCCGCCTGGCCGGGCTACGGGCCGCCGTCTACCTCGGTGAAGCGGGCCGGTCCGTGGCACCCGACGAGCTGAGGGTGTTCGAGAGCCACCCGCTCGGCCAGGCATCGGACTGCTATCCGGGCCTGCCCCGGGTGGCCTACGTGTACATGCTCCAGAGCCAGGGGCTGCTGCATGACAGTTACGTCTATGGCGTGGACGCCAAGAGCATGCTGCCGACCCTGATCGGCCCCACCGAAGTTATGGACGGCGCCATCGTCAGCGGCAACTGCGTATCCGCGTGCGACAAGAACACCACCTACCATCACCAGAACAACCCCATCATCGAAGAGCTCTTCCTCCGGCACGGGCGGGACCTCAACTTTGTGGGCGTAGTCATCACCAACGAGAACGTGACTTTGGTCGACAAGGAGAGGTCATCCAGCTATACCAGTAAGCTGGTGGCCATGTTGGGGGTGGATGGGGTCATTATCAGCGAGGAAGGTTTCGGCAACCCGGATACCGACCTGATCATGAACTGCAGGAAGCTGGAGGCCCGGGGCATCAGGACCGTGCTGGTCACCGACGAATATGCGGGCCGGGACGGCGCCTCCCAGTCGCTGGCCGATGCAGACCCGGCTGCCGACGCAGTGGTGACGGCGGGCAATGCCAACGCCCTCATTGCCCTGCCTGCCATGGAGCGGGTGATCGGGCAGCTAGCGCCGGTGGAGAAAATCGCGGGCGGCTTTGACGGCAGCCTAGCCCCGGACGGCAGCGTGGTCGTGGAGATCCAGGCCATCACCGGAGCCACCAACGAACTGGGTTTTGGCCGCCTGTCTACCAAGGGCTACTAGACGGCGCGGCGAGCTGGAAAGGGGGATAGCTCATGCTAGGCGATAAAAAAGTCATCATACTGGGGGACCGGGACGGCATCCCGGGCCCGGCCATCGAGGAGTGCGTAAAGAGCACCGGGGCAGAAGTGGTCTTCAGCACTACCGAGTGCTTTGTCTGAACATCGGCAGGAGCTATGGACATCGGCAACCAGGCCAGGATCAAGGAACTCGCCGGGAAGTTCGGCAAGGACGAACTCATGGTGGTCATCGGCGGTGCCGAGGCGGAAGCTTCGGGGCTAGCCGTGGAGACCGTGGCCAACGGCGATCCGGCCTTTGCCGGTCCACTAGCCGGGGTCCAGTTGGGCCTCAGAGCGTATCACGTGATGGAGCCGGAGATCAAGAATGAGGTCGACCCGGCCGTTTACGACCAGCAGGTAGGTATGATGGAGATGGTGTTGGACGTGGAGGCCATCATAGCCGAGTGCAGGTCCATCCGCCAGCAGTTCCTGGGAGACGCGTGAAGGGAGGGAGACGGGTGGCCGAACCGTTCCGAGTCGTTCACTATGTGAACCAATTCTTCGGGCAGATCGGCGGGGAGGAGCAGGCCCACGTTCCTCCGGCGTCCAAGGCGGGGGCCATAGGACCCGCCGTGGGTCTCGAGGCCGGCCTCGGCGGCCACGGGCAAGTAGTGGGGACGGTGATCTGCGGGGACACCTACTTCACCGAAAACCTCGAGCTGGCCGCGAACCAGGTGCTAACCATGATCGCGGCCTTCCGCCCGGATGTGGTGGTGGTAGGGCCGGCGTTCAATGCCGGGCGGTATGGGGTCGCCTGCGGTGCCGTGGCTAAGGCGGTCACCGAGTCGTTGGGCGTACCCGTGGTGGGCGGCATGTACGGCGAAAACCCCGGGCTGGAAATGTACGGGCGGTACGGGTACTTCGTCAAGACCCGCGCTAACGCCGCGGGCATGCGGCAGGCGCTGCCGGAGATGGCCGGCCTGGTGTTGAAACTGGGTCAGAAGCAGCCGGTGGGAGCGCCGGAGGAGGAAAACTATTTCCCCCGGGGCATACGGGTCAACTACTTCGCCGGGGAACGAGGCAGCCGGCGGGCCGTGGATATGCTGGTCAAGAAGTTGCGCGGTGAGCAGTTTACCACTGAGTATCCCATGCCGGTGTTCGACCGGGTAGCTCCCGCACCTCCCGTGGCTGCGGTATCCGCAGCCCAAGTGGCCCTGGTCACCTCAGGCGGCATCGTTCCCAAAGGGAACCCGGACCGGATCGAATCATCCAGCGCCTCCAAGTACGGCAAATACGACCTGGAAGGGATGGCCGCTCTCAGGGCGGACACCCACGAAACCGCCCACGGCGGCTACGATCCGGTCTACGCCAACGCGGACCCCAACCGGGTGCTGCCCGTGGATGTCATGCGCGACCTGGAGGCGCAGGGTCGTATCGGGGCCTTGCACCGCTACTACTATGCCACGGTGGGCAACGGCACCTCGGTGGCCAATGCCAAAAAGTTCGCCACCGCCATCGCCCACGAACTGCAAAATGATGGGGTGCACGCCGTGATCTTGACCTCTACCTGAGGGACCTGCACTCGTTGCGGCGCAACGATGGTGAAAGAGTTGGAGAGAGCTGGCCTGGCCGTGGTACACGTGTGCTCCATCGTGCCCATATCCCTGACGGTGGGGGCCAACCGCATCGTACCGGCAGT
>DMHJ01000144.1:5247-8860 GCA_003449495.1 Clostridiales bacterium UBA8153 | reverse complement strand
AGACTTTGACGTGACCCTGGACAGGGCGGTCTTCACCTTGACATGCCCCCAACGGCGTGGTAAAATCCAAATCTGTCGGGTCCTCTTTGACCCAACCGCACGGGCATGGTTTCAAGGGCATGAGCCACCAATGGCCCGGCGAGTCGAGTGATAGGAGGAACGGTTGTTGTACGCTATTTTCGAGACCGGTGGCAAACAATACCGGGTCAGCCAGGGTTCCGTAATCTGGGTGGAGAAGTTGCCGGGCAAGCCGGGCGATATGGTCAGCTTTGAGCAGCTGCTTGTGGTGGGTAGGGGGAGCCAGATCATCGTGGGCACGCCGTATGTAAAGGGTGCCGTGGTCAACGCCACCATTTCCCAACAAGGTAAGGCCAAGAAAATCATGGTGTTCAAGTATAAGGCCAAATCCAACTATCGCAAGCGTTACGGTCACCGCCAGCCTTTCTCCAAGCTCACTATAGACAGCATCCGCGTTCCGGATTAACATGGTGACGGTGGTTGTTGAGCGCGACGGGGAAGGGCGGATCTTGGGCTTCAGCATGTCAGGCCATGCCGGTTTTGCGGAAGCCGGTCGGGACATTATATGTGCAGCGGTGTCGGCCGTAGCCCAGACGGCAGTACTGGGGCTACGGAGGTTCGGGGGCAAGGGAATGTCCTGCGTGATTGAACCAGGGAGACTCTCATGCAGGTGGTCCGTTCCCATGAGGAAGCTCGAGCCTGCCTGGTACATCGTGGAAACCATGCTTTTGGGCCTGGGGGACATCGCCAAAGAGCATCCGGACCACGTTCATTTGAGTATGCGGGAGGTGTGACGGTCATGCGCATGGATCTGCAGCTTTTTGCCCACAAGAAAGGTGTGGGTTCGTCTCGTAACGGGCGGGATTCCAATGCCAAGCGGCTGGGCCTCAAGAGCCATGACGGGCAGTACGTATCGGCCGGTTCCATTATTGCCCGGCAGCGAGGTACCCGCATCCATCCGGGACTCAACGTTGGCATAGGCAAGGACGATACGCTGTTTGCCAAGACAAGCGGGTTCGTGGCGTTTGCCGATAAGGGTAAGCGGAAAGTGGCGAGTGTTCTGGCGCAACGCCTCTAGCCGTCGTCTATGGGCCGGACCGCCCGTTTGCGGGCGGTCTTTTTCGTATGTAGCGTCTGAACACGGAGGGAACGACTTGTTTGTGGACCGCGCCCGGGTCTGGGTGAAATCCGGGGACGGGGGCAACGGCATCGTTGCCTTTCACCGGGAGAAGTTCATCCCGCGTGGGGGCCCCAGCGGTGGTGACGGCGGGCATGGCGGCAGCGTGGTGTTTGTGGTTGACGAGAACCTGCGCACGTTGATGGACTTTCGCTATCGCCGCCATTTCCGGGCGGAGCCGGGTGCCCAAGGGCAAGGGGAGAACATGCGCGGGCGTGATGGCAGCGACCTTGAGGTGAGGGTCCCGCCCGGCACCGTGGTAGTGCTGGAATCCACCGGCGAGACGTTGGCCGACTTGATCCACCCCGGCCAGCGCGGGGTCATTGCTCCTGGGGGCCGTGGGGGGCGCGGTAATGCCCGGTTCGCCACCAGCACCAACCGGGCGCCTCGCCGGGCGACTCCGGGCGAACGCACCGAGGAGTTCGCCGTCTACCTCGAGCTGAAGCTTCTGGCCGACGCCGGTCTGGTGGGGCTACCCAACGCCGGGAAGTCCACGCTTTTAGCCCAGGTCTCGGCGGCGCGTCCTAAGACGGGGGATTATCCCTTTACTACCGTAACCCCGAATTTGGGCGTGGCCACCTGGGAAGGCGGGTCTTTTGTACTCGCTGACATTCCCGGGCTCATCGAGGGAGCCCACGCGGGAAAGGGGCTCGGGCACGACTTCCTCCGGCACATAGAACGGACCCGGGTCATCATCTACGTGGTCGATGCGGCCGGCGTGGACGGAACCGACCCGGTAGAGGCCCTGATTACGCTCAGGAGTGAACTGGCGGCCTACGCCGGGACGCTCATGGAAAAGGGGCAGCTGGTGGCGGCCAACAAAGTCGACCTGCTTCTGGAGAACCAAGGTCTTGACGGGCTGCGGGCGTTATGCGCCAGCCTGGGACTGGAGCTTTTTCCAGTGTCGGCGGTAACCGGAGCCGGTGCTACCGGCCTGATGCGCCGGGTGGGCGAGCTGCTGCAGGCGTGATGCAGTCAGTTCCGCTGGACGAAATAGGCCAAGCAGCAGGGAAGGGCTGCGGAGACGCAGAACCAAGGGCAAGGAAGGGGTCGGTGTGAAGAGATGCCGGCTAGTCATTCCTTGACCATAGGTGTGATGGGTGGCACCTTCGATCCCATTCACTACGGACACCTGGTAGCGGCAGAGGAGGCCATGACCGGTCTGGGCCTAGATGAAGTGGTCTTTGTCCCGTCTGCTCAGCCTCCCCATAAGCCACCCGGGGATGTTTCCTGTGCTCAGCATCGCTACGTTATGGCCATCCTGGCCACCACCGGCAATCGGCGTTTCACCGTTAGCCCCGTCGAACTCGGACGGCCGGGACCATCATACACGATAGATACCATCGATGAGCTTAGCGGCGCCTACGGCCCACACGTCGAACTTCGCCTGATTACCGGCCTGGATGCCCTTCTCGAGATCCGCACCTGGAGAGAGTATCGACGGCTCCTGGCGGGGTGCCGAATCATCGCGGTGACCCGGCCGGGAAAGGATGTGTCGGCACTAACCGAGCTGACGCTCCAGCTGGGGGACTTGGGGGGGCAGCTGGAGCTCTTTCCCGTGACGGCACTGGCCATTTCGGCCAGTGACATTCGCCGCCGGGTCAGGCAGGGACAATCCATCCGGTACCTGGTCCCAGACGCTGTGCTGGCATACATCGAAAAACATGGTCTCTACCGGGCCGACAACGCGGTGGCATCGCTGTGTGCTTGCCCGCAGTTGGGATGTTTGGAGGCAGCCGGCGGCGAGAAGGTCATCTGCCGCTACGGTCCGGTGAAGGAGAGTCTGCACCAGCAGGGCCCGGCGACGACGGCCCGGGCGGAGGGTGAGGCAGTTCCGTCAAAAAGGCCCGTTGAGGATGAGCCGGGGAGGACCCGGTAGGGAACCCGGCCGCGCGCCCAGGCGTCATAGGTGGTGCGAGCGTCCCCCAGGGCATGAGGGTACTGGTGTCGAACTATGTCGGGCGATAGGCGGGTTGCGGAGGCAGCGTAGGCTCCATGAGCAACTGGGACAACACGGTACCGGTAAAAAGCCGGAGTGCAAGGCACCGCCGGCCGGGCTGGTCGGTTTTGGCGGTTGGTGTCATCCTGGCCGTCGCCCTAATGGCCGGGGGCGCCGTGTACGGGGCCTATGTGGTTTTCCAGCGCATGTTTCCGGGGGCTCCGTCCGGCATAGGAGCTCAACCCGGCGAACGCATCAATGTGCTGTTTATTGGGGTTGATGGCGGGGTTAACGGCGGTGCGCCGGGCGCTAGTGCCGCCCGGGCCGACGTGACGGTGCTGGTAAGTTTCGACCCGGTGACCCGGGAAGCCGCCGCCTTGCAGCTGCCGCGGGACACCCGGGTGCTCATCCCGGGGCGAACGGGCTTCCGGAAGCTGGGACATGCCCATGCTTACGGCGGGCCGCCCTTTGCGGGGGAG
>DMHJ01000144.1:0-4934 GCA_003449495.1 Clostridiales bacterium UBA8153 | reverse complement strand
GGGGGGGCCGCTCTTGGCGGTGAAGACCGTGACCGGCTTCCTTGATGTCAAAGTGCACTACTACGTGCGGGTGGATTTCGCCGGCTTCATCCGGGCCGTGGATATGCTGGGTGGTGTGGAGATCACTGTGCCCCGGAACATGTATTATGTCGATCCCGTTCAGAACCTTCACATCGACATCAAGGCTGGCAGGCAACTCATGGATGGGGAAACCGCGCTGGACTTCATACGTTACCGGGGCTATGCCAGCGGGGATATCGGCCGTATCCAGACCCAGCAAGCTTTTGCCCGGGCATTTATCCGGAAATTCTACGAGCTTGACATCCTGTGGCGCCTGCCCAGCCTGGCCCAGGCCATCCTCCCCTACGTTGAGACTAACATGGATGCTTCCGCCATAGTGGCGTTGGCCATGCAAGCCCGGTATGTGCGAGAGGAAGGCATCGTCATGGAGCTACTCCCGGGCTCTTCCCGTGACGTAACCGAGGGAGGGCGACTGACCAGCTACTGGGTAGCCGAGCCTGTACGTACCAGTCAGTTGGTTGATCTGCTCATCCGGGGGATAGACCATGACGCCAACGGGCGTGTTCGCGTGGAGGTGCTCGGCCGTAGCGGTTCAGAGCAGGATGTGGCCCGGATGGTGACGCATCTTAGGCGGCTTGGCTACACCGTGGTCCGGACCGGGATGGCCGGTAGGCAGACCCAGCAGAACGCCCAGCTGATAACGTACAGCACTGACCGCCTGACGGTGGTGCGCATGACCCGGGCCGTCAGCCAGGTGGCCGGGCAGCTCCGGGTCATAACCGGGCGGCCTCCCGCGGAACCCATAGATTTCACCATCGTGGTAGGAACCGAGGTGAGAAGAGGGGAATGAGTTTGGGTCCCGGCGCGATTGCCTGCCTAGCAGCGGAAACAGCCTTGGCGAAGAATGGGCAGCATCCGGTGGTCTTGGACCTGAGGGCGGTAACACCAGTGGCCGATTACTTCGTCATCGTCAGCGCCTCCACGACTGTGCAGGTGAGGGCCATTGGCGAAGGCATCCAGGCGAGACTGAGGGAGCAAGGTGTGATGGTTCGGCACCGGGAAGGCTACGACTTGGCCCGCTGGATACTGCTGGACTACGGCGCCGTGGTCGTACACGTTTTTAACGAGATAGAGAGGGCATTCTATAACTTGGAGCGACTCTGGGGAGATGCCGAAGTGGTCCCCTGGGAAGCTCTGGCGCGAATTTGACGGCTAGCTTTTGCGCTGACCAGGATAGCCAAGCCGCATGCCCCTGGCGTTAGCCGTGGGGTAAGGCGTTGGAACTGCCTGCAATATGCCAATGCCTGCAGCATTCAATGAAGCCATGGGAAATAAGCCCAATAACCGGGTTGTCCATTCATGCCAATACCAACCGATATGGGGTCCGAAGTACCGGCGGCCGGTTCTCATCAATGGCGCTGCTATGCGGCTAGGGGGACCAATCAACGAAATCGCAGATGCCTGCCAACGTGGAAGTCCTTGAAATGGAGCTGGCTCAAGTACCAGCTGGTTCGTTATGGTGGGCAGGGTGCTATGGCTGTGTTCATCAGGTTCGGAACCGGGACTTAGCTAGGGTAGCTGTACCCGAGCGCGATTTGCCGCCGTCGCGTGAAGGCACCATGCTCCAGCGGCCAGCGGCTGCCTATTGGCTGAGCCTAGTAGGTACTGCCCGGCAAGTTCCCGGGCAGAGAAGGTCTGCTTGGGGCCTGCTGCAGTGAGGTGGAGAGGGCTACCGTTGCCAGCGGCTACGCAGGAGCCCTGGCATTCAGGCTCGGGCCGGCAAGGTGCCGGGGCAGGCACCAAAGGCAGCTTCAGTTCGGTTGACAGGCGGTGTTTCCTCCCATATAATCAGGGCAACACGGTTCTGTGAAAACTAGAGATTCCGCGCAATGATGGGGAGTATTACATCCGGCCAGTCGCAGAGAACCGGCGGCAGGTGCAAGCCGGTGACCAGGCCGGGTCAACTCGCCCCGGAGCAGCCAGGTGAACTCCAGTAGCCTGGACGTGAGCGCGCGTTAAGCGCACCGAGACGATGATCGTGGGGCCGTAGCTCAGCTGGGAGAGCGCATGAATGGCATTCATGAGGCCAGGGGTTCGATCCCCCTCGGCTCCACCAGACCATCGACCGGGGTGGTACCGCGGGAGTAACCCTCTCGTCCCCGAATAGGGGTTTTTCGCTTTTAAAGAGGAGGGTTTGGACAGTGAGCGAACGCTACGACTTTGTGAGCATTGAGGCAAGGGCCAAGAGTAAGTGGGCTCCGGAAATGTACCGGGTCAGCGAGGACCGGCAGGCGAGGAAGTTCTACTGCCTGGAGATGTTCCCATACCCCTCAGGCGCCCTGCATATGGGTCATGTCCGTAACTACAGTATCGGGGATGTGCTGGCCAGGTTCCTCAGGATGAACGGGTACAATGTGCTGCACCCCATGGGGTGGGATGCCTTTGGCCTGCCGGCGGAGAACGCCGCCATCCAGCACGGCACCCACCCGGCCCGGTGGACCTGGTCCAACATCGCCCATATGAAGTCTCAGTTCGGAATGCTAGGTACCAGCTACGACTGGGACCGGGAGGTAACCACCGCCCGGCCGGACTACTATCGCTGGACCCAGTGGCTGTTCCTGCTTATGTACGGACGGGGCTTGGCCTACCGCAAGCGGGCAGCGGTCAACTGGTGCCCCAAGTGCGCGACGGTCTTGGCCAATGAGCAGGTGGAAGGTGGGCTGTGCTGGAGGTGCGATAGCGCCGTCGGGTTGCGGGAATTGGAGCAGTGGTTTCTGAAGATCACCGACTATGCCGACCGGCTACTCTCCGATCTCGACCGGCTGCCGGGTTGGCCGGAACGAGTCCGGACGATGCAGGAGAACTGGATCGGGCGCAGCGAGGGCGTGGAGCTGGTCTTTCCCGTCGCGGGCACCGGCGAACCCATTCCTGTGTTCACTACCCGCCACGATACCGTCTATGGGGCGACGTATCTGGTGCTCTCTCCCGAGCACCCTCTGGTCGATATCCTGTTGGCCAGGCATCCCGACCCGGAAACCGCCGCCTTCGTCCGGCGCGCCCGGGCCACGGACCCTTCCCGGAGAACTGACGAGGACCTGGTCAAGGAAGGGATAGCTACCGGCGCCCGGGCCTTGAACGCCTTCAGCGGCGAGGAGATACCCATCTGGATCGGCAACTATGTGGTGCACGCCTATGGGACCGGTGCGGTCATGGGAGTGCCGGCCCATGATCAGCGCGACCTGGAATTCGCCGGCAAGTACGGGTTGCCGGTGCGCGTGGTGATCCAGGATCCCGGGCACACCCTGACGGCGTCTACCCTCCGTGAGGCGTATGTGGAAGCCGGGACCATGGTGGCATCCGGGCCTTTCACCGGATTGCCCAATTCCGAGGGGAAGGAGCGCATCGCCGACTTTGCGGAGAAGCACGGGCTCGGCCAACGCCGCGTCAATTACCGGCTGCGCGATTGGCTGATCTCCCGTCAGCGCTACTGGGGAGTCCCCATTCCCGTAGTCTATTGCGACCATTGCGGGATCGTGCCCGTGCCTGAGGACCAACTGCCCGTGGTCTTACCACTGGATATCGAGGTTGCACCCGGTCCGTCGCCCCTGGCCCAGCTGGACGCATTTATCAATACCCACTGCCCATCCTGTGGAGGCGCCGCCCGCCGGGAGGTCGACACCATGGACACCTTTATCGATTCGTCCTGGTATTTCCTGAGGTACTGCTCTCCCGGTGACCAAGAGCGGGCCTTTGACCCTCGGAAAGCCGACTACTGGATGCCGGTGGACCAGTACACCGGTGGCATCGAGCACGCCATCCTGCACCTCCTGTACTCTCGCTTCATCACCAAGGTCGTCCACGATGCGGGACTACTGAAAGTGGATGAGCCGTTCGTTCGCCTGCTCACCCAGGGCATGGTCGTGCACCATGGGGCCAAAATGTCCAAGTCCAAGGGTAACGTGGTCAGCCCGGACCTCTTGGTCAAACAGTACGGCGCCGATGCCCTCCGGCTGCTCATCCTGTTTGCCGCCCCGCCCGAAAAGGATCTGGAGTGGAGTGAAGCGGGAGTGGAGGGAGCCTCCCGGTTCCTGCAGCGCGTGTTCAGGGTAGTCACCGCGCATGCGGAAGAGGAAGATGGCCCAGGAAGCTCTCTGGATGGCGCGGCAGAGGAGCTGGTGCGCTTCGTTCACCGTACCGTCAAACGCGTGTCCGAAGACGTGGGCCGCCGGCGCAGCTTCAATACCGCCATCAGCGCCCTGATGGAGCTGACCAATGCCATCTACCGGTATCGCGATCAGGTCCCCCGGCCCCACCGGGCGGCCACCACCGAGGCCCTGGAAAAGCTCGTGCTCATGCTGGCTCCTTTTGCGCCCCATCTCGGCGAGGAGCTGTGGGAACGCCTGGGAAACAAGGGGAGCGTGCACTTGCAGGCATGGCCCGGTTACGACCAGCACCTGGCGGCTTCCGGCGACCTAATCGTGGTGGTACAGGTGGACGGCAAGGTTCGGGAACGACTGACGGTGCCTGCCGAGCTCGGTATGGTCGAAGTACAGGTCTTGGCCATGGCCAGCGAGCGGGTGCAGGCGCATTTGGCCGGCAAGACCATCCAGCGCGTGGTGGCCGTACCGGGCAAGCTGATCAACATCGTGACCAGTTGACGCGGGAGTCCCGGCGACGGTAAAATATGGCAGGAGTGCCGGTGGACCCGAACGGAGTGGCAGGGATATGCCCCCTACCCGTGATGAAAAGGTCATACTGGCGCTTCTGGTTTTCGCCCTCTTGGCCGGCGGGGTGGTGCTGGCCTACCGTCACCTCACCGTCAATGGGTCTGCAGCGGGCCCGGTTGTCGTCGAGCCGGTCACCGCCGGCCCACCAGCGCCCCCAGTGGTGCCCATATACGTGCACGTGGCCGG
>DMHJ01000091.1:785-9013 GCA_003449495.1 Clostridiales bacterium UBA8153 | reverse complement strand
CTACCAGTATAAACGAAAGCGAGACGGTCCTCATCTATTTCGTCGCCTCAGCTAGAGATGTCCGCAATCGTGAAGTGACCTGCCGGGAAGGCCTGGCCGCCGGGGTAAGAGAGGGGGTGTGTATGCGGGGATGGCAGGGGCGGGCGGGGCAGGCGTCCTAGGGCCCCACCAGTAGTCGCTGAAGCGCGTAGAGCAGGCCGATGCCGGAGATGCCCCAGCAGTCCCACGATGGCAGAAGACACGGGATTCACCGGCAAATGCACTCCCGACCAAGGGCTCGTCAAGTTAAGGACGCTAACGTCACCACGCCGATGGCCATCCGGGAAAACGCCATCAGGGCCCAGCGCATCGGCTTGGCCAAGACCCCCAGACGCCAGGAGCACGCATGCGGTCACCAGCACCACTGCCGCTAATCTGGCATGGTCTACCGGGCACCATTCCGTGAGCGTAGCTCCCTGGATGCTATGCTTGTCCGGATCAGGCTAGAACCTAAGCGACGTGGGATACCTCCACCAGGTCGGATTCTGTTGCCAAGTTGAAGTGCACGTAAGCCGTTTCATCGTCTCGCCGGGCCGCCCTACCCTTATCGTGGATGAGTGCAGCTTCCGACTGTTCGGCACGAGGGCTTTGGCGGTTCATCAGTTCCAGCGCCGCCGCCCAGATCGCAGGCCAAAGGCCACTGCCCATGGCGGGCCACCTCCCCGGTGTGTTCTCCTGTCACAGGAGCTTCACCCCGGGATTAGACCCAGAACCCCGGCCCGCGTCTGCCTCCTACATCTCGCGGCGTCCCTGAAGGGCACGGGCGATGGTGTCATCGGCGGCGTAGTCCAGCTCGCCCCCTACCGGAAGCCCGTGGGCTATGCGGGTCACCTTAACCCCTAGGGTTCTGAGCAGGCGGGAAAGGTACATGGCCGTGGCTTCGCCCTCCAGGTCCGGGTTGGTGGCCAAGATGACCTCGACGATACCACCTGCCTTCAGGCGATCCACCAGTTCCTTGATGCGCAGCTGCTCCGGCCCCACTCCCGCTATGGGCGACCAGGCACCGTGGAGCACGTGATAGAGCCCGCGGTACTCGTGTGAGCGTTCCAGCGCTGCCACATCCTTGGGACTCTCCACCACGCAGACCAGCTGCCGGTCCCGTTCCGGGTTCCTGCACAGCCGGCAGGGATCCACATCGGTTATGTTGTGACACACGCTGCAGTTGACAGTCTGCGCTTTCGCCGCCAGCAAGGCCTCGGCCAGCCGCTGCACCTCATGGATATCAGTCGCTAAGATGTGAAAAGCCAGGCGTTGGGCCGTCTTGGGCCCCACGCCGGGTAGTCTGCCCAGCTCTTCAATGAGCCTGGCCACGGGCCCGGGATAGATCACCTAGCTCAGCTCCGTCCATGGCTAGAGTAGGCCAGGTGGAAGGCCGAGCCCTCCCGTTACTTTGGCCAGCTCCGAGTTGGCCATCTCCTCCGCCTTACGCAACCCCTCGTTTACCGCCACGATGATGAGGTCTTGGAGGAGCTCCAGGTCATCGGTGGCGTCAGACGTAATCTGGATGTCCCGGAGCTCCCGTCCCCCGGAGACCACCACTCGCACTGCCCCGCCGCCTGCAGAGGCCTCCACGGTGCGGGAAGCGATCTCCTCCTGCAACTTGGCGATTTCGGCCTGGATTTTCTGGAACTGCTTCATCATCTTGCCCATGTCCATACCACCAAAGCCGCCCCGGTTCATGGGTCACACCCCCTCAAGTACCTTTTATGATCTCTCCATCAAAAAGCTCCAAGGCCAGTTTAACCACGGGGTCCGCCTTGGGATCGCACGATCCGGCCGGCGCCTGCATCCCTTCTTCACCGCTTATCTTGAAGGTCACGGGCCTTCCGAATACCTCGCGTAGCGCGGCCTCGAGAACGCGGTGGCAGGCGGCGTCCTGTTCCATCCTGCTCTTATGAAAGTCATACTCGCGAGCGTAGACCAGCTGGAGGTTTTCGTCCTCACCCCAGGCTACCCGGACGGGTTGCAGCGTAGCGTGAACCGACATTTGCCTTGACTTCTTCAGCCGGTCCATGACCGCTTCCCACTTGCACTGCAGGTCATCCCGGGCAGGCCGCACTGACGGCGGCGTTTCCCGGGGCGGCGTCCCTCCGGTCGGGATTGGCGCCTTGGGAACCTCCCGGTCTTGGGCAACCTCCGGCGGCGGCACCGGCACCCCCTCGCCCGGGAATACGGGCGCCGCCAGCTTGATGAGGGCCAGTTCAAGAAGCAGCCGGCCTCTTCCCGTACGACGTATGGCCTCCTCTACACCGGCCAGGGTCTCCAGCGCCTGGTACAGCTGGCTCTCCGGGAGCGCTTGCGCGAAGTGGCCAAGGACATCAAGCCGCGCCGGGTCATGGGCGTCTACCGGCGCCTCTGCGCCACACAGCTTCACCAGCAGGATGTCGCGCAGGTACTGGCTCAGCCCCAGCGTGAGTTGGCGCCAGTCCTGGCCGGCCGCGGTGATCGCCTCCAGTCTCCGGACCAGCCGGCCCAAGTCCCGGTCGACCAGCGCGCGGCAGATATCCTCAAACGCGTCCTCTCCGGCCTGTCCCAGCATCCCCTGAACTTCACCGACATCAACGACACCGGCGCCCATAGCTAGACATTGATCCAGCAGGCTGAGGGCATCCCGCATGGCACCTTCCGAAGCCTTGGCCATGGTCCAGAGCGCCGCCGGGGTGACGTTGGCACCCCGGGCCTGCACCACTTGCTGCAACCGATCTGTAATGAGCTTGATGTCCAGCCGGTGAAAGTCAAACCGTTGGCAACGGGACACGATGGTGGCCGGCAGCTTGTGCGGCTCGGTGGTGGCCAGGATGAAAAGGACGTGCTTCGGTGGTTCCTCGAGGGTCTTGAGGAGCGCGTTGAACGCTGGCTCGGTAAGCATGTGGACTTCATCTATAATGTAGACTTTCTTGCGATACTCCACAGGTAGGTAGCGGACTCTGTCCCTGAGATCACGAATTTCGTCGATCCCACGGTTCGAGGCGGCATCCATCTCCTGAACATCCACGGAGACACCCGCCGTAATGGAATTGCAGGCAGGACAGGCATTACACGGCCGATCGCCCGGAGCTGCCAGGCAGTTAACGGCCTTCGCCAGCAGTTTGGCCACCGTGGTCTTGCCCGTACCCCGGGGGCCCGAGAACAAGTATGCGTGGGACACTTGGTCATGCTTGAGGGCGTTAAGGAGCGTGCGGCTGATGTGGTGCTGTCCGACCACTTCAGAGAAGGACTGGGGTCTCCACTCGCGATACAGGGCCGTGTAGGCCATGGCCTCTTCTCCCAGTCTACGAGACTTGACACACAGGTGTCTAGGCAGCAGCGACGGCCGGGGCGCCTTCCCGCCCGGTAGGCGTCTCCTGTCCCGGACCGCCGGGACCCGGTTCGGGAATTCTGCAGTCCCCCGCAGTCTCCTCCTGCCGGCACCGGAAGCGATGCTGCCCGGGGCCGGGCCCTGGACCCAGCATAGCAGGCAACTGAAGGCAAACCGCCATGCCAAACGACACCGGAACGAAGAGGAGCCCGGGAGGACTCCTCAAACTTGACCGTGCACCGGCTTTTGGCATTCTCCTCCGGACGTTACCAGCGCAGTTGGCTCTGGCCGGACTTCCCTACGGCCCACGAAAAACACTGCTTACCGCTGCTTCCTTCCGGACCTGACGGGGTTCACAGGTTTTCGTTGCGTAGGACCCGGCCATCTTCGCCACTTACGCCGGGCCGACCCCACAGGAGAGGAGCCGGGAACCGGAATTCGACCCCGCTACAGCGGATTGCGGGTACAGGGCACCGCTATCTCCCCGTCTAGCACGGCCAATATGTTGGCGGAGGGAGTGGGATTTGAACCCACGAGACAGTTACCCATCTACACGCTCTCCAGGCGTGCTCCTTCAGCCATCTCGGACATCCCTCCGGGCAAACTACCAAACTTGGCGGAGGGGGTGGGATTTGAACCCACGAGGCAGGTTTGTCCGCCTACCCGCTTTCGAGGCGGGCTCGTTCAACCTCTCCGACACCCCTCCGGGTCTTTTCGAATTTCTTGGAAGAACCTCTGTAATAGCGCGGCGCAAGCCTCCGCCATAACCCCGGAGACTACGCCCAACCTATGGTTGAGACGCTGGTCCTCCACGATGTTCATCAGGGAACCACAAGCCCCGGCTTTGGGATCCGGGGCACCGAACACCAGCTGGCGTACCCTGGCCAGCACCAGGGCGCCGGCGCACATCGGACAGGGCTCTACCGTTACATACATCACGGTGTTATCCAGCCGCCAGGTACCGAGGTTCCGGGCCGCTTGCTGTATGGCCAGCATCTCCGCGTGGGCCGTGGGATCGCCCGAGCTTTCGCGCAGGTTGTGACCCCGCCCTATCACCCGGTCGCTAAGAACGATCACGGCCCCGATCGGCACTTCCCGGAGGTCATAGGCCTTATGGGCTTCGGCCAGCGCCAGTTCCATACCTTGCTCATGCTGCAAAAGCAGTCCGGCTCCCCCTGGGGTCACTGGGTCAGGAGTATGGTGCGCCCGGGAGGACTCGAACCTCCGGCTGACGGGGATTAGGAATCCCCCGCTCTGTCCTAACTGAGCTACGGGCGCGCCGCAGCTTGCTACATAACGTGGTGCGCCCGGCAGGGCTCGAACCTGCGACCTACAGATCCGTAGTCTGTCGCTCTATCCAACTGAGCTACGGGCGCACGCGGTGCAGATGTATGATAGCATATGGGGCATGACTTTTCAAGCAGCCTCCGGCGGCGGCAGGTACACCGGCCGCCGTGCATTGCTGGTGGGCAGGGTTATGACCGGAACGCGCCGGAAGGTGCCAAGAAGACTGTGCACGCCGTTGACAGGTGTTGTATAATGGGGCAGTGTGCCTTGATGGCCCGGGCAACGCGGGAGTCGATCTGCCCTATGCGCCGGGAAGGGTGGTAATCGGAGAAGGGTGAGCGCAACTCTCACGAATCTGGTCGCGGGGATCAGCGCCCTGAGTTGGCAGCATCTGGTCATGTGGCTGATAGGTTCGACCCTGATCTACCTGGGCGTCAAGAAAAACTATGAACCGCTATTACTTATCCCCATAGGCTTCGGGACGCTCATGGCGAACATCCCCCTTTCGGGAGCCATCGGCGAAGGCGGTCCCCTCACCACCTTGCTTCAAGTCGGAGTGCTTACCGAGCTTTTCCCCATCCTCATTTTCGTCGGGGTCGGGGCCATGTGTGACTTCGGTCCGCTTCTGCGCAACCCCGAGGTCATGCTCCTCGGAGCCTCTGCTCAGATCGGCATCTTCGGCACCATCATCGCCTCCACCCTGCTTGGCTTTCCCATTGCCCAAGCTGCGGCTATCGGCATCTTAGGTACTGCCGACGGCCCCACCACCATCTATGTAGCTTCCCTGTTTGCCCCGGAGATCCTCGCTCCGCTGGCGCTGGCGGCGTACTCGTATATGGCCCTCACCCCCTTGATCATGCCTCCGATAATCCGAGCCCTGACCACTTCTGCCGAACGCCGGATCCGCATGGTATACCAGGGTGGCCCGGAGATATCTCGCTCGGCGCGTCTGGTGTTCCCTCTATGCGTGATCGCCGTTGCTGGATTGATCGCGCCCGTCGCCGCGCCGCTGGTAGGGTTTCTGATGCTAGGCAATTTCCTGCGGGAGTGCGGAGTCACCGACCGCCTGAGTCAGTCTGCGCAGAACGAGCTGATCAACGTAGTTACGCTGCTTCTGGGCTTGGCCATCGGCGGTTCCATGACGGCGGAGAATTTCCTCACCTGGGAGTCATTGGGAGTGATGGCGCTGGGGTTGGCCGCCATGATATTCGCCACGGCTGGCGGGATCATCATCGCGAAGCTGCTCAACGCCGTCCGCAGCCAGAAGATCAACCCCATGGTCGGAGCTGCCGGCATCTCCGCTTTCCCCATGGCCGGCCGGGTGGTGGCCAAGATGGCCTTCGCCGAGGACAAGCAGAACTACCTGCTCATGCATGCTATGGCCGTAAACATTTCCGGGCAATTGTGCTCGATCGTGGCGGGAGTGGTGGTCATCGCCATCACTAAGGCGATCCTTGGCTCCTAGTACTAGCGGGTAGAGGGGGAGATGGCACTCATGCCGGAAGCGGTCGGAAAGGCTCTAACCATCGCCGCCGTCGGCCTGCCGGTGATGTTCAGCGTCATTGGTCTCTTCATGCTCCTGGCCAAGGTCCTGTTGGTGCTGTTTCCACATGAGGCGGATGCGGCAACCAAGGACCATTAGCGCGGTCAGGACGGTCGCCGCATGCACCCCGGAGGATCGCTGGCTGGGACGACCGCGGGGAACGTCTTCTAATGGCCGACTCCTCAGTAATCTGATGTAAACTGATACAATGTGCACACCTTCTCGGGGTGGGCGTATGGCATTGGGAACCGTCAGACTCGGTCATTTCCACAGGCCAAGCCACCTCTTCACCTTGGTGGGCTACCTGTATGCGAGGCGCATTGCCTGACCTCGATCGGGAACAAAGCGCACGCCCCCATATAGGACCGACCTTCGTTCCCCAAACCGTTAATAGTATAGCTATTCATGCAAGAATACTTTTATATCAATCTTCAGCCAGTTGCCCCGCATTTCCTTCTTGCTGATTCGGGCAAAGAGCAACTTGCCTGCGTCCATCAGCCTTGAAAAAATCACGTTATCAGCCTTTGGCACATAACCGATTTTTGCGCCGTCTACGTTCTTGATGACAATCGCCTTTGCATCGTGAGGGTTATTAGGTTCACGAAAAAAATCGAGTTTATCGTCAATGTTCAAATGAGGTTCCAGTTCTTCAATGCCCGCAACATAACCTGTTCCGGCAACGTATGTGTCAAACAGGAAAACGTCCCTCGCAAATGGTTTTGGCACCATCAGTTTGCCGCCTCTGCCGTGGAGCAAACTGACAAGCCCGCCACCGCCGTCCTTTATCAGCTCTCCCATGCTCTCACCTCAACATTTCCTCAAGCCGCTGGCTGTATGCAGACATGATTTCATTCAGTGACTTAATCTGCTCTCCGAGTTCGGATTTCCGCGCCTCGATTTTTTCCGGGCTTTGCACGATAGATTTCATCGTGTAAGGGTACTCCGATTTGATTTGAACAATTCGGCTCTTTACGCTTTGAAGCAGTCCTGCAAGTCGCTCCCTTTCCTTAATCAGGAACGCAAGCCCTTCCGACTTCTCATCTGGCACAGTTGGCTCTGCAACCATCGCGCTGATAATCCGCAATCCTTCAAGGTCACCATGTTCATAAGCTACGACCGCATTATGGAACAGCCTGAGCTTCTCGCTACTCAAGTCAGGGCGCACATCAGGATGAAGTGCCTTAACAATGGCGCGATACAGTTTTTTGAGTTCACGAGACTCCGCCTCGGACAGTATTTCTCCTCTGCTCCGTTCGAGAGCCTCATTCATCTTGTTGATCTGCTCATCCAGCTTTGCCTTATATTCTGTAAACTCAGCGTCAAGAATCGCTTCGATTTGGGAGAGGATGACTTTCTCTTGCCGGTTCTTCTTCGCCTGTATCAATTCGGCTTTTCGCTTTAAGCGCAATACAGCACACTCAATCTCATAAGCCTTATATTCAAGCGCGCCGACCGAGAGCATATATGCCATTTCGATATTTTTGCATTCTTGGTACAGCAGGTCATCCCTTTCAAGAACAATCACGGAAAGCTCCGCGCGTAATTTCTCGACCTCGGTTTTCAGCTTCTCGAAATCGGGGTGGATGATGATAATGTTATCAGGGATGCCGCTCATTCGTCATCTGCCTCGCTTTCCCCAAATTTCACTCCAACAAAGTCGAGTAGCCGATTCCACTTCCCGGGATAGGTATTATCGCCACCAATATCAAGTTCTGTATCGTCGTCATACTTACCTGTCAGATTTCCGTTGCACGCCGCCGCAGACCCGCATTTCTCCTTCTTGCGGATAGCCCGCTAACCAGTAGTCAAAGTGCAATTGACCAAAAGCACGGCGAATTGTGGTTTACCGCTAGATGAGCTACGCAACCGCCTCCCGTTCGACTCCCTGCTTCGCGAGATAGCCGGTGGATGCCTCCTTCGTTGCGAAGTGCATGTCTGCCTGCGCCAAGTGCTCGTCGATCAGGTGTAGGCTGTGTCCGTTGACCCGGCAGCAGGCGTTCTTGGGAAGCCGGTAGTACCTCAGCATCAAGACCCGGTCGAAGGTGCGGAGGTACTGGGCCA
>DMHJ01000091.1:0-371 GCA_003449495.1 Clostridiales bacterium UBA8153 | reverse complement strand
CCATGGTTTGGCGGGTCAGCTGCTTATGTCGAGGACGATGCTGGCGGTGGGCAACAGCACGCCGAACCGTTCCTGGTACACGGCGAGCCGTTGCCTGACCCTGGCATCGTTCATGCACAGGCGCCCTCCAGAGCGAGCAGGGTCAGGACTCCATCCTGCCGCTAGGCCTCGCCGCTGCTGCGTTCCAGTTGCCTGAGCTTCAGGGCCTTTGACTTTCAGGTAAACAAAGAACCACCCACCGATAAAACGCCCTTTATCAATAGACCGTCATGCCGCCGGGGCGGCACCACGGGGCATGAAAAAGGGGCGGTGGTGTAGAACTCTCCTGCCCACAGCGGGTTGACGTGATCGGCTTCCCTTGGTGCAGTAAG
>DMHJ01000247.1 GCA_003449495.1 Clostridiales bacterium UBA8153 | reverse complement strand
GCCCCCGTGGCGGGCATTGGCCAGGTCCATGATACCCCTGATCAGCTGGTCCACCTCCACGGCCACCAACTGCCGGTCGCCGGCGGTCAGGATCCCGGTGGCGCCTTGCACGGCCAACTCCGCCGCCCGCTGCAGGTTGCTGACGGTGGCGCTAAGGGCGTGCTCTGCGGCATCCAGCCATCCCCGCCCGTCGGCTAGGTTCTCCAGGTACTGCTCCAGCTCCACCAGGGCCGTGCTCATGCGCATGACGCTCATGGTGCCGGAAGGGTCCTGGGACGGCCGCTGCATGCGCCGGCCGGAAGCGAGCTGGTCCTGCAAAGTGGTGATGCGCGCCGCCCGGCTGTGGACGTTATACAGCAGGTTGCGCACCATGATACCGGTGGTGATCCGCACGGCGCTTCCCCCTTTACCTACCCACCAGGCCCAGGCGGTTCACGATCACATCCAGCATCTCGTCGGCGACCGTGGCCAAGCGGGCCGCGGCGGCGTACGCATGCTGGAAACGGATGAGGTTGGTTACCTCCTCATCCAGGGAAACCCCGCGCACCATGTCCCGGCGGTTCTCCAACTCTTTGACCAGTAGCCGGCCTACCGTGGATGAACGCTCCACTTCGGCGCCGACTACGCCGACCCGGCCCACCATTTCCCGCCAATACTCATCCCAGCCGGAAAACCCGCCCACCGCCAAGTCCCGCTTCAGGGCGGCCAAGTCCCGGGCGTTGTTGCCGTCGCCCCTGGCCGGGGTATCTCCGGCAGCTATGGCCCTCAGGCCGGCATCCCCCTGGAGGGCACCGTTCACCGCCATGGAGATGGCGCCATCAGTGATAGTGAAAAAGGCGACGCCTGTGGTTCCGTCCAACCCGAAGCCGGACGCATGCACCGTGTTGAAGCCCGCCACCATGGCGGCGGCCAGCGTATCCAGGGCGGCCAGGGTTCTTCCCGCCAGCTCTTCATGGGCCCGAAGCAGCCCACCCACGGCTCCCCCCGGCGCCAGCCCGACCTCTACCGTTGCCCGGGTCAGCCTCAAGCTACCCGCAGTATCCCGGGCCAACGAGAGCGGGTAATGGTGACCGGTATCCACCACGGCGATCCCCTGGAGGGAGATCCGCATGCTCCCGTCGCCCAGGATGGCGACCCGGGCACCCGTTTTCTCCACGATCCGGTCGGCCCAAAGATCGCGCTTGTCTTCCAGGTCGTTGGTGGTGTGGCCGCGGGCCCGGGCCGCGATGATGTCTTCATTTATCTTCGCGACATCTTGGACCATGGCATTGACCTCGGCAATGTGCGCCCGCGCCCGCTCTTCTATGTCCAGCCGCAACGCGCGAAGGTCGTGGGCAGCACGGTTGAAGACGGCGGACACCGTCTTGGCGCTCTCCCGCACCAGGGCGCGCGCCGCCATGCTCTCGGGATGCTGGGCTAGGTCGTTCACTGCCACCCAGAAGCGGTCCAGCGCCGCCATGATGCCGGCGTCGGACGGTTCGCCCAGGAACATCTCTACCTGCCGGAGTGTCTCCTGCATACTCAGGTTGTAGGCCAGCTGCGCCTGGTGGGCCCGCAGCTGGGCGTCGAGAAACCCGTCGGAGTGACGGCGAATCTCCACCAACCTCACGCCCGTGCCTACCATCACCCCCACCCCGGCCGGGATGGACTCAGACGCCACCATCACCGCTTCCTGGCGGGAAAAGCCCGGGGTGCTGGCGTTGGCCATATTGTGGGCTACGGTGTTGAGGGCCCGCTGGTGGACGGACAGGGAACGCCTGGCCGTCTCCAGGAGCAGGGAAGGGCCGGCCACGATGTCAGCACCGCCTTTAGGTTCTGCAGTCCAATTGGGGCCTCCAGCCGGATCCGCTCAGCAGTGAGAGCTGGTAGTTGACGATGGCGAGAGCCTGTTGCAGGAGCTCCCGGTTCGCCCGAGTTTGGTCGCTCAACCGGGCGACGGCCAGGCCCAATTCTCGAGCCAGTATCTCCAGGCGGTCGCGCGCCGGCGGCGAGGCTTGGGCGGCCAAGCGGCGCAGTGTCGACCGGTCATCACCCACGTCTAGACCTTCTTGCAGCTGCAGGCGGGCATCCTCCAGGCGCTGCGACTGGGCCAGTAGGGCCTCTTCCGTGTACAGTAGCAGTTCCAGGTCGCGAACCTGCGCACCGGCCACCAGTTCGGCCTTCCTGGCGCCCAGCTCCAGCAGAGCATGCTGTACCGACAGCTGTTCCTCCAATATCCCGGCGAGCTCATCCCACACGCTGGTCATGGCGGTCCCTCCCGGCTCATTTGATGCGGTCTACCAGCAGGCGCCCGCACATCTTCTCGGCGATGTCGTGACCGCTTACCCGGTACTCGCCCCGGGAGATGGCCTGGGTGAGCTCGCTTACCCGTTCGGCCCTGACGTCGGGAATGCTCTTGAGCAGGCGACGGGCCTCGGCCAGCCGGGAGGCTTCCGGAGAGAGCGCCACCTGGTCATGGCCGGCCTTGCGGCGAAGCGGCGCAGCGGACGAAGTACGGCCCCGCAGCTGGTCGGAGTAAGCTTGCACGGTCTGGCCGATCTGGCTGCGCGAGATGATCATGGGTCACGTCCTCCTTCTGGAGTTGGGGCCGGTGGCCACCGTACGGATCATCGTTAAAGCTTGGCCAATACTTTACCTCGACAGGCGACCGTTTCTGCAGGTGGCGCGGTACTAGCTCGGCCTACCTAAAGTTTTCTCGGTTTTTCGCCTGTACTTGGTTCCATACTGTACACGCGCTCCCCGGCAGGTACCCGTCTCAGCCGCTTGCGGCATTCATCGCAAGCCAGCCCGGCCGGTATCGGCGCCCGGCAGATCTGGCAATGCACCTGCACGGACTGGGACTTCAGGCGGCCCTGGCGGATAAACTCAAGGATGTCTTCGGTGGGCACGCCGGTCTCGCGGTGCAGCTCTTCTATGCCGGCGGCGGGTTGCCCCTGCAGATAGGCACGCACCAGCTCGAAATCGTCCCGGGCTTTCTGTTGGCAGGATGGGCACACTTCTCCTCCGGGAGTAGAGAACACCTGGTAGCACTTATGGCAGTTGCGCAGCATAGCTCAACACCTCTCACGGCAGCGTGCTTGGCACCGCCCGGCTGGACGCCGGTTAGCCCACCCGGGCTTCGGCCGGGTGTCCATTGGACAGCGCCCGGCGGGAACGGGCCTTATGACCGTACATCTTTTGGTCGGCAGCGTGGATGAGGTCGCTCTCGGTAGCCCCGTCTTCCGGGAAGCAAGCGGTCCCGGCTGCCATGCTCAAAGTGACGAATACCCCAGTGCTGCCCACGGCAAACTCGCTGGTGTCCAAAGCTTGAAGCAGCCGGGTGGCCACCTGCTCGACCTCCTGCCGCCCGGCGCCCGGCAGGATGATGAGGAACTCATCGCCGGCGTAGCGGGCGGGGATGTCGGAAGACCGGATGTACCGGCGCAGAAACTCGGAGAACTGGGAGAGCAAAAAGTCGCCGGCCAGATGACCGTAGAGGCTGTTGTAGCGGCTAAAGTCATTGAGATCCAGGTAGATGAGGGCGAATCCGCCGCCGGTCTGGCGGGCCTTCCGGATCTCCTCTCCCAGCCTAAGGTACAGGTAGCGGTAGTTGAAAAGCTCGGTAAGCGGGTCGGTGATGGCCATCAGCTCCGTCTTGCGGTAGAGCAAAGCGTTCTCCATGGCCACGGCGGCGTGGTTGGCGAGGGTGTTGAACACGCGCAAGTTGTTCTCGCTGAAAGCGCCCGCCGCCGGGCTACCCGCCACCATGAGGCCCACCAGGCGGTCCTCCACCGGCAGGGGCACCGCCATCCATGACTGCATGCCGGTGGCCTCCGGTGCCCAACCGGGATCAGGCGCCGCCAAGATGGCCGGTTGCCGGTCCCGCACCAGCCGCCCCAGGACTCCCCCCACCGTCTCCACCACCTCGGGCAACGCCCCGGCCAGGCCGGGAGGGTCCACCAGCTTGCGGGTGAGCTGGCCGCAGTAGGGTTCCCAAAGGTACAGGACGCAACTTTGGCTGCCCACCAGCTCCTTCAGAGGGGCGGAGGTAAGCTCAAACACCCGGTCCAAATCCAGCGCCGAGTTGATTTGCCTGACGGCCTCCTGCAGCACCGTCAACTCCCGGTGGGCGGCGGTGAGGGAGAGCTGGAGACGCAGGATGTACGCCGTTGTCAGCACCGGAACAAAGACCACGCTCGCTCCCAACCAGCCGAGATTCACGTAGAAGAAGGTGAGGAGCAGGCCGAAGGGGACGCTCAGAAGGTAGTTGTACCCATCCCACTTCATGTTCTCCAAAAGGTTGGCCGCACTGAACCCTCGGCGCAAAGCCGCATAGGCATTGACCAACAGGTGGTTGATGACAAAGAAGGTTGCCGCATAGACCACAACGTAACCCAGCCGGGCGGATACCAGCTGGGAGACCGACCAGAGTCTGGCATGGCCGGAAGCCTGCATGAAAGCCCACCCGGCGCCCAGGGCCGCCAGGGCGTACTGGCCGGCGTTGAACAGGTTGATGCCCAAGGGGCGGCGCTCGACCGTTCCCGCAACGAAGATGCCGATGGCAGTAACCCAAGCCGCCACCACGGGACCGTACAGGAGAAAACCCGGCAGCGTCACGGCAAAGCCCACGGTAATGCGGACGCCAGACGGTAGGGGAATGAAGACGAACTCGGCAATGCCGGCAATGAGTAGAAAGAACGCAGCCGAATGCCAGGCCAAGACGACCCGTCCTGGCGTGACCAGCAGGAGCAGCACCACTCCGGCTACTCCGACCCCCAGCTTGTACTGGTCTGCCACGGCCATTTTGCCCATGGACACTCGCTCCCGGCTCAAGATGGTTAAAAGGTATAAAGAGAGGGACCAGCTAATCGGTCTATCGTTAAAAACAGGTCAGGCTGTTAGCCCAAAGTAGGTACCGCCGGCTGTCTCAGCTTGCAGCCGCACCGGGCTGCCTCCCAGCGGCCGGCCGCCGGGACGACTTCCCCGCCCAGTAACCGCTGGAGCGTGTCGATGAGCGACTGGGGATCGGCCTTACCCACGGCCTCGTAGTGGAGTACCGCCCGGCTCCTGCACAACACCAGCCCCACCTGGACGGCGGATTGGCCGGGTTCCACGGGCAAGACCCGCAAGGCCCGGTTCTTCCTGGCCAGGCGTTCCAGTATGAGCACGGTGTCGGCCCGGGAGCCATCCTCCGCGGCGATGCTCTCAAACTCCAGTTCCCGGTCGCCCAGGCCGACATGAGCGCCACGATGTCGTGCCCTAGGCTCTCAATGATTTGCTCCCGGTCTTTGGTCACCAGGAGCAGGCTAACCAGACCGGGGGTCACCCCGGGGGCCCGCCAGGCTGCGGGCCCTTCCATTGCAGGGCTGCTACCGGGGTCCCCGCGCCGTAGAGGGCCAAGAATTCGACCAGGGCGTACATCCAGGGCTCCATGGCCCCTCCCCTTGAAACCATGACTACCCCAGTATATGCCCTCCAGCTTCACCCGGCCACCGGTGCCATACCCACCTCCCGCCGCAGGGCGGCGACCTGGTCCAGCCGTTCCCAAGGGAGATCCAGGTCGTCCCGGCCGAAGTGACCGTATACGGATACCTGCCGGTAGAGCGGTCGCCTGAGCCCAAAGCGCGCGATGATGCTGGTAGGCCTGAAGTCGAACCGGCCGGCGATGAGTTCCTCGAGCTTTTCCTCGGATATGGCGGCAGTGCCGAAGGTGTCCACCAGCACGGAAACGGGCCGGGCCACCCCGATGATATAGGCTACCTGGATCTCGCAACGGGACGCCAGGCCGGCGGCGACGATGTTCTTAGCCACGTAACGGGCGAAATACGCTCCACTGCGGTCTACTTTGGTGGGGTCTTTCCCCGAGAAAGACCCGCCCCCGTGCCGGGCATAGCCACCATAGGTGTCCACAATGATCTTGCGCCCGCTCAACCCGGCATCCCCCTGGGGCCCGCCGATGACGAACCGCCCGGTGGGGTTGACGAAATAGCGGGTGGCATCATCCAGGAGGGGAGCGGGAATGACGGGCTTGATTACGTGCTCCAGCACCTCCTCCCGGATACGGGACAAGGCGATATCGGGATTATGCTGGGCCGAAACCACTACCGCATCCACGCGCACGGGAAGGTGGCCCTGGTACTCCATGGTGACCTGCGTCTTGCCGTCCGGTCTCAAGTAGGGGAGAGTGCGGTCCCGCCTGACTTGTGCCAGGCGCTTGGCCAGTTTGTGGGCCCAGTAGATGGGAGCGGGCATGAAGGCCGGGGTCTCAGTACAGGCGTAACCGAACATCATGCCCTGATCCCCGGCCCCGGCCATCTCTGCCCCATCATCTCCCATAGCTCCCGTCTTCACCTCCAGCGCCCGGTCTACGCCCAGGGCGATATCGGCGGACTGCTCCTCAATGGCGGTGAGCACGGCACAAGTATCCCCGTCGAACCCGTACTTGGCCCGGGTGTACCCGATATCCCGCACCACTTTACGGACAATGCGCGGCATATCCACATAGCAGCTGGTGGAGATCTCGCCGGTGACCAGCACCAGCCCGGTCTTGACCGTGGCTTCGCAGGCCACGCGCGCGGCCGGGTCCTTCTCCAAGATGGCGTCGAGCACGGCATCGCAAACTTGATCGGCCAGTTTGTCGGGATGTCCTTCGGTCACTGACTCTGACGTGAACAGCCGCTTCATGTGCCACTCCCCTCTTTCGTAAGCCGTATGATCTCAGTCGATACTCTGAAGGTAAGCCCCGCAATGTACTCAGCATCTTCCTGGGTCTGCCCCCCTAGTCCGCACGCAGGCGTCACCCAGGACCGTTCCAGCACGTGCTCTAGGGAAAGGCCGTGCCGCGCCAGTTTCCCCGCTTGCTCTAGCAGGCGGCCGGTCAGGGCGTCAACCGTCTCTTTACGGGCCGCATCTCCCTGGCTGGGGACTATCCCCCAAGCCAGGTATCCCCCGCGGCCGAGGAATTCGGCCACCTCCCGGGCGTAGAGCATGAGAGCGTCTCCGTACGCATGGGCATCAAAGGATAGCACGTCCACAGAAGTGGCCAGGAGAATGGACCAGTCGGTATTTCCGCAGCAATGGACCCCCTTGAGGCCGTGCAGCCCGTCCATCACCCAGTTGATGTAGGCAATCACTTCCTCCCGGCCCAGCGTGAAATACGCCGACCCGTAACTGACCAGGTAGGGCTCATCCACGAACACCAAGGTGCCGAGGTCCTGTCCGGGCCAGGCGCGGGCGGCCAGCTCCTGGAGCTTTCGCTCTTGTCCCCGGGCCAACTGCCTGAGCTGGGTGGCCAGCAGTTCCATGGCGCACCGGTCGTAGAGCAAGGG